>JAZQRG010000110.1:0-2502 GCA_045629445.1 Mycetocola sp.
CCTCGATGTGCGCGAGACGAACCGGCCACGCCAAGCTCAACGGGTTGTCTCCGAGGGCCTGAGCGAGCGCCGGTGCAGCAGTCGTCAGACGCGCCTGCAGGGATACGAGTTCCAGCTCCTCGCGCTGTTCACCGACCGCACGGTCCCACGCGTCCAACGCGGCGTTGATCGCCTCGAAGTCCGCCTCGTGGAAGGCTCGCGCCAGCGCGCGTCCTTCGGGCGATGCTCCCCCGGCAGTCTGGCCCCGCACATACATTCCGATGGATTCGAGCCAGTTCTTGCTTGCTTCCGCAGTGCCCGTCGCGGCGATGGCCCGTGCGGACTCCGCGATGGACCGCGCCTGTTCGACACTCGCGATCCGAGGCGCGCCGGGATGGACATCGCGTAACGCCGACTCGACGTCCTGTACCCGTGCTACGAGACTGTCGATGATGACGCGATCGCGGTCGATAAAGGCGAGGGTGCCGACAGCACGGCTGCGCGACTCGTCGAGTTCGATGTCGATGCCCAAATCGCGCAGGACGACCCCCGCCACGCGGATCGCCTCGAGCACACGGAGATGTTCGGCGACAATGCGCACCGTGTGGGCGGTGGTAGCCGCGACGCCGTCGACGGTCGCCGGCTCACCGAGCGCCTCGACTGCAGATTGTTCTTCGCTTCTCAGGAACCGAGCGAAACCGTTGCGCCACGTTTCCCCGGCCTCCAGCTTGCGGGCGAGTGCGTCGTACGCCTCGAAGGCGAGCGGTCCCGCTACCGGTACCTGGACCGAGCTGGCACCGACGATCCGGTCGGCGTCCTGCGCGGCCTGCACGAGCCCTGCGAGCTCGGCGGTCTTTCCCCACAGATGCTGAGCCTTCCCCGACAGGACGTCGTCGGCGACGCGACGAATCCGAGCGTCGAGCTGATCTGCATCCTTCAGGGCACCCTGCAACTGCTCGCACCGCTCACGGATGTGGGCGAGTGCCTCGAGGGATGCCCCCTCGAGTATCCGCAGCAACCCCTGCATCTCATCGTTCGCCGTACCGTTCGATGCCTGTGAGACGGCCGCGCACGCGTACTGCAGTTCCCTCTGGGTGGGGAGGGACAGCTCCGGGAAGCGTTGGTGCCGGCGTCGCGCACGCTCGACGCTCGACCGCTGATGGAGCGCATGGAGGGTGACCAACTCGTCGACCGTCAGCGGCGGGGTGTCGGTGAGGAGAGGTGCGGGCAACCACTCGTATTTCGGTTGTTGTGCGCGGACCCGTCGGACGATCGAGGCAACCGTCCCCTCGTAGCCGGCAGCGACCTCGGCATGGACCGATGCTTCCTCGGCTCGCGCCTGCCGGATCTGTTCCATCAGCGTCGCTCGACGGCCGAGTGCATCGTTCCGTTGCGTGGTGAGTTCGTCGATGCGTTCCTGCGCGCGCCGCGCGTTGAATTGCGCTTTGCGGATGGCGATTTCGCTGACGCTGCGGGTGAGTTCCACAGACCCGCCGTCGACCGGGTCGGTCACCGCCACACACAGGTCCTGGAGTTCGTCCGGGAGCTTTTCTCGGAGTACGCGCAGCGCCTGCGCCTTCTCACTGGTGACCAGCACCCGCTGGCCACGCGCCAGCAGCGCGGACACGATGTTGGCGATGGTGTGAGTCTTGCCCGTACCCGGTGGGCCTTCGATCACGACGCCGCTGTCGCCGGCGAGCCGGTCAAGGATTTCGCGTTGTTCTTCGTTCGCGGGCAGTGGAAGCAGCGGATCTCCGGTGAAGAGGACCGACGGCGTGCCGATGCGGTCGAGCCATGCGACACGGTCCGCCGGCTCGATGGCTTCGACGAGCTGCGCCAAACCGAGCGGTACCGGGTTCGCTTCGTCGGCGGCGGCCTCGGTCATGCGGTTGTAGTACTCGATGAGCGCGTGGGCACCGCGTTTGCGCAGGACGAGTGCGGGCGACGGCGTGACGAATGCGTCGGGCGACGATACTTCCTCTGCACGGTCGGCGACCTCGACCCGCACGATGAGCGCACGCTCGGCCCAGCTCTTCAAAAACGCCCGGGCCGCAGGGTCGAGGGGCGACGCGACCTGAGTGACAAGGGAATCGTGCAGTTCGCGAACACTCGACGGGTCGAACACCTCCAGTCCGGTGAGGATCTGGACGTCTTCCAACGACGGGCCGGCGCTGGGATCCAGCCGGACCACCAGGTCACCGGAGTCGCCGTGCCGCTCGATGAGAGCGGATTGCGTGATCAGGTGCGTACGAACCCGCGCGCCCGCAACCCGCTCTGACAGGTGCAGCAAGCCCGACGCGACGACGAGTTCCATCGATTCCGGTTGGTCTTCGAGGTCCAGCATCGTTCGCTGCAGGAACGTGTACAGATGCGATGCGGCTCGTCGTTCACGGTCGGCGGCCGCCCATGTCCGCCACTCCGTGAGCCAGGCGTCGAAGCATGCCGCGGTGTCGGGGGCCGTCGGGTCGAGTGCGGGTTCGATGTCGGAGTCGGCGATGTCTCCGCGAACGTACGTCGCGAACT
>JAZQRG010000111.1:0-8345 GCA_045629445.1 Mycetocola sp.
TGTCGCCGCGTAGATGAAGGCGATCGACGCGAGGAAGATGATCGACGAGGTCAGGCTGACGATGATGTACGTGACGCCGGCGCGGATACGCGCGCCGGTGCCGCCGAGCGTCAGCAGGACATAGCTCGCAGAGAGCAGCATCTCGAAACCGACGTACATGTTGAACAGGTCACCGGCGACGAACGCGTCGAACAGGCCGGCCGCCAGCACGAGGTAGGTCGGGTGGAAGATCGAGACCGGGGTATCCCTGTCACCATCGGCGATGCCCTGGCCGACGGCGAAGATGAGAACGCCGAGCAGCATGAGCGCCGAAATCAGCACCATGATGATCGCAAGCCGGTCGGCGACGAGCACAATGCCGAACGGGGCATCCCACGCGCCAACGTCGACGACGACGGTACCGTGCCTGTCGACGTGCACGAGCAGAATCGTCGCGAGCACAGACACAGCGGTCAATGCGAGGGTGCTGACGGCGATCTGGGCTCGCCGGTATGCACCCAGAACCAGGGCAACTGCTGCACCGAACAGCGGGATCAGGACGATGAGCGGAAGGATCGCGGTCATGTGCGCTTCTCCGTGTCCTTCTCGCTGCTGTCGTCATCGTCCGGGTGTTCATCGCTCTCGGCGAGCATCTGTTGGATGGCCGCGTCGTCGAGGTCAACCGAGTCGAACGTCGCCTCGGTGAGCGCCTCGGTGTCCTCGGTGTGCTGGTCGGGGACGACGTCTCCCTGGTCTCCGAGCTGGGCCAGCCACCACGAGCGATAGATGAGCGCAAGCACAAACGCGGTGATGCCGAAGTTGATCACGATGGCCGTCAGCATGAGCACCTGGGGCACCGGATCGGCCATGGCCTCGTCCGATGCCGTCCCCGTCACGATCGGGGCGCTTCCGTCCGGACCGCTGACGAGAAGGATGAGGAGGTTCGTCGCGTTCCCGACGAGCATGAAACCGATGAGGACCCGTGTCAGCGAGCGCTCGAGCATGACGGTGATGCCGACGGCGTAGAGCACGGCCATCAGGATGATGAGTGTCAGTGATGCTGTCATCGCACGGCCTCGCTTTCGGAGAAGTCGTCCTGAGCTTCACCGGAGAGATCGGCGTCTTCCTGCTGACGGTCGATCTCGGCGCCGAGACTGCGAAGGATGTCGAGGGTGAGTCCGACCACGACGAGGTAGACCCCGAAGTCGAAGATCGTCGACGACCCGAAGGAGAGGTGACCGAGGATCGGAACGTCAGCTTCGAGATAGACGGACTGCAGCACGGCCCCGCCGAAGAACATCGAGGCGGCGGCGGTTCCGACGGCGAGCACAAGCCCAAGTCCGAGGATCTTGCCAGCATCGACGGGAATCGCTTCGGCAAGCTCGTAGCGTCCGCCGGCGAGATACCGCGCGACCAGGGCGAGCCCGGCGAGCAGTCCACCGGCGAAGCCTCCGCCAGGGGCGTTGTGCCCGGCGAACAGCAGGTACACCGAGACCAGGATCGCCGGGTGGAACAGCAGGCGAATGAGGACCTCGAGCAGGACCGACCGGTGGCCGCGGGCGAGAGTTCGCCCGGCGAGCAGCCAGCTCATCCGGTTGGAGCTCGCTTCTGGGCCCGGCGCGAGCGGGTCTGCGACGACCCGGCGACGGTTGGATCCGCGACGCTGCTGCTTCGACCCGGAAAGTCGCGGAATCGGACCGGAGCGCCCGGTCACGAACAGCAGGCTGGCAATTCCCGTTGCGACGACGACGAGCACGGAGATCTCACCCATGGTGTCCCACGCCCGAATGTCGACGAGAACGACGTTGACGATGTTGAGCCCGTGCGCCTCCTCGACGGCGAGGCGTGGCCACTCTTTCCCGATGCTCTCCGCCTGGCGCGCACCGAGTGCGATCACGGCGACAACAGCCATGATGAGACCGACCGCGATGCCAATCGAGGCGCGCAGGATCCGCTTCACCGGCTTGTTGCGCTGGGCGATCTGGGTTGGCAGCCGCCGGAGGACGAGCACAAACACGACGAGGGTGACCATCTCGACCAGAGCCTGGGTGAGTGCGAGGTCGGGAGCGCCGTGCAGCGCAAACAGCGCAACCATGCCGAAGCCGGTCGTCCCGACGAGCAGCACAGCGCTCATCCGCTGTCTCGCCCTTCCCGCCATGACGGCTCCCGTCGCGATGGCGATCGCGATGAGCACCTGCTCGGGGTAATCCCACAAGCGGATGCTGTCAGGCCAGGTGCGATTGAGCGACGACGCGACTCCGAGGGTGAGCACGTAGACCACGAGGATCGTGCCGAGGTACTGAGGAAGGCCGCCACGCTGGGCGAAGATCGTCGTGCGAGCGCTCAGCCTGTCGATGAACTGGACGATGAGCCAGTACCCGCGTGAGCTGTCGATCATCGGGGAAACGGCATCCTGAACCTTCGCCACCCACCGGCGACGGATAAACAGCACGACGCCGAGCAGCACGACGAGAGCCGACAGCCCGAGCGCCGGCTCAAGCCCGTGCCACAGCGCCAGGTGGTAGTCGCCGGTGCCAGGCATGGTGTCTGCGTATGGCACGAGGAACGGGTCGACGAGCGAAGCGCCAATGCCGAACGCGACAGTGACAGCCGCGAGGATGCCGGGGGCAATGAGAATTCCCCAGCCGTCGGAGTGCAGCGGGGTCGGCTCGCGGTCGGGACGGGTCGCGAATGCACCCCAGAAGAAACGGATGCTGTAGGCGACGGTAAGCACGGATCCGACGGCGGTTCCGATCAGCGCAACCCAACCCCAGACATCCCCGGCGATCCCTGCCTCGAGGAACGCGGTGAAGACCGCTTCCTTCGCGACGAAACCGAACAGCGGTGGAAGGCCGGCCATGCTGGCAACGGCAATGAGCGTGATTCCCGCGAGGACCTTTGACTGCCTGCCGACGCCGGAGAGCTTCCGCCAGTCGCGGGTTCCAGCCCGGTGGTCGATGATTCCGACGACGAGGAAGAGGGCCGCCTTGTACAGCGCGTGAGCGAGGAGCAGCGCGGTTCCGGCGATGGCCGCGTCGTAGCCGCCGAAGCCGACGATGACCATGAGGAAGCCGAGCTGACTCACTGTTCCGTAAGCGAGCACGAGTTTCAGGTCGTACTGGCGCAGCGACCGCCACGCGCCGACGAGCATGGCAAGGACACCGAGCGAGACGAGGACCTCGGTCCAGCCAGGCGTGTCGGCGTATCCGGGGGCAAGCCTCGCGACGAGGTAGATACCGGCCTTCACCATTGCAGCGGCGTGCAGATACGCACTCACCGGCGTCGGTGCCGCCATTGCGGCAGGCAGCCAGAAATGGAACGGAACGATGGCCGACTTCGACAGCGCGCCGACGAGGATGAGCAGAATCGCCACGGTGGTTGCCGGCGAACTGAGCCCCTGGGCGACGATCGATTCGATCGAGGTGGTTCCGGCCTGGACGCTGATCATCACGACGCCGACGAGCATGACGAGACCGCCGAAGGTCGTGACGAGAAGCGCCTGCAGCGCCGCTCCCCTGCTCTCCTTGCGGTCGATGTAGTGCCCGATGAGCAGGTAGCTCAACACGCTCGTGATCTCCCAGAACATGAACATCACGATGATGTCGTCCGCCGTCACAAGCCCATACATCGTGCCGGCGAAGGCAAGCAGCAACGCCGCGAACCGGCCGAGGCCCGGCTCATCCCTGGAGAAGTACCGCGCACAGTACACAAGGACGAGGCCGCCGACGCCGGTGACGATGAGCGCGAGGAGCCACGCGAGAGTGTCAACGCGGAACGACAGTGAGATTCCGAGCTGTGGGATCCAGGGGATCGATTCGACGACAGCTCCACCGGCCATGACCGTTGGGGTCTGGGTCAGCGTGTACGCGAATGCACCGAACGGAAGCACCGAGATGACGTAGAAAACCCGCGTCGACAACCAGGTCGTCAGGAGCCTTGTGGCGCACGAAACAACGAGGAAGGCCAGCAGGAGAAGCGCCATGGAGGTCTCTCGGGTTTGGATTGATTGGTCTCCAGTTTAACCGACGAGAGACGTGGTTCAGACCGTTACGGGTTCTCAGCCGACCCGACGGCGTCGTGACAAGCCGATCGTTCCCACGATGAGAACGAGCCCAAGAAGCGTCAATGCGACGTTCGCGACGGGAAGAAAGCCAACTCCACGCCAGTCGAGCAGGACCGCGCCGACGAGGGCTCCCCCGCCGATTCCGGCATTGAACGCCGTCGTGTAGAAGGCGCTTGCGGTGTCGCGAATCCGGGGACTCGCTGTGTGCAGCATCCGGGTTTGCAGGAGCGGGGCGATGAGACCGAAGGCGAGCCCCCAGACCAGGAGGGCTAATCCTGACAGCCACAGTGTCGATGTCGACAGCGCCATGACCGTCACAGCGATCGCTGTTGCGCCGAGTGCGGTCAGCAGGCCGAGCGACGTCCGTTGGGCGAAGACCGTACTCGTGAGTACGAGTCCGACGGCGCCGGCTCCGCCGTAGATGAAGAGGGCGGCACTGAGATACTCGGGAGCAAGCCCCATGCTGTCGGTCACGAACGGCGCGATATAGGTATAGAGCGCGTAGTGGCCGATCATGACGATCGCGACCGTGACGCAAATGGCGGCAACGGGAAGGATCGTGGGGTCGCGCCTGGGTTCCGTCTCCGACCGGGCGACAACGGGGTCACGCTCGACCTTCGGCAACCAGCGCAGCACAGCGAGAGCGCCGAGACCGAGCGCGATCGCAATCGCGCCGAACGCCCAGCGCCAGCCGATCGACTGGCCGAGGACTGTCCCGAGAGGCACCCCGAGAACGAAGGCGAGCGTGCCGCCGCCGAGCGTGATGGAGACAGCGCGAGCGATCTGGTCCTTCGGAACGAGGTGAGCGGCGTATGCCGGAACGAGCGCCCAGAACAGACCGTGAGCGACACCGCCGAGAACCCGTGATGCGACGACGAGTTCGTAGGTCGGCGAGATCGCCGTGAGGAAGTTGCTGAGTCCGAGAACGACGAGGATGCCGACCATGAGTGAGTGGCGCGGCAGGCGGACGGTGGCCGCGGTGAGCGGCGCGCTCGAGATCACGACGGTGAATGCGAAGAAGGTGACGAGGAGACCGACCTGCGACGGTGTGACGCCGAGCGATCGACTCATCTCGGGCAGGAGACCGGTCGGAATCATCTCGCTCGAGACCGACAGGAAGACGGTTGCGGCGAGCGCGATCAGCCCGACCCAGGGAAATGGACGTGGAGCCGGCGCGGCGGCGCGCGGAAGAGAAAGGGAAGATGTGGTCATCGGGAGTGTCCAATGATGGCGTTCACTCGATCGGCCGAGTGGCAGGATCCGAGTTCGTCTACGCGCTGATGTGCGCGCCCAGGGCCGACGGGAATGCGCCAGCCGGGATCAAGTCTACCCGACAGCACGATCAGGTGACCCTGACGACTTCCCCGCGGCACGGCATCCGTCACACAGCGCGCCAGCGCACGATCGAGCATCCGTCACGCGTTAACCTAGAACGGTGACCACAGCTCCTACACGGCAAGAACCGCAGAACCACTGGGTTCTCACTTTCGTCTGCAGCGACCAGCCAGGCATCGTCCACGCGATCAGCGGGGCGATTGTCGCTGCGCGCGGCAACATCACCGAGAGCCAGCAGTTCTCGAGCGCAGACACAGGCCGTTTCTTCATGCGCCTGCAGGTCGAGTCGCCCGGCAGCCGCGACGACTTCGAGGCGGCCATCGCCCCGGTCACCGAGACATACGGCATGACCTGGCAGCTCGACGTCGTCGGACGCCCCCTGCGCACCCTCGTTCTCGCGTCGACCGCCGCGCACTGCGTCAACGATCTGCTGTTCCGCCAGCGGGCTGGCCAGCTCCCGGTGGAGGTCCCGCTCGTGCTGTCGAACCACGGAACGCCCCGTGACCTCGCCGCGTTCTATGGCGTCCCGTTCGAATCGATTCCAGTGACGGATGCCGCGTCGAAAGCCGCGTTCGAACAGCGCGTTCTCGATGCTGTCGACGAATTCGACATCGAACTCGTCGTTCTGGCTCGGTACATGCAGATCATCTCCCCCGAGCTGTGCGAGCGGCTCGCCGGTCGAGCCATCAACATTCACCACTCCTTCCTTCCCGGCTTCAAGGGAGCGAACCCGTACCGACAGGCGCACGCCCGCGGCGTGAAGCTCATCGGTGCGACGGCGCACTTCGTTACGAGCGACCTCGACGAGGGGCCGATCATCGAGCAGAACGTGGTGCGGGTAGATCACTCCCGCAGCCCAGCCGAGCTCGTCGCCATCGGACAGGACGAGGAGAGCCGGACGCTCACCCAGGCCGTCAAGTGGTTCGCCGAAGACCGCGTGCTGCTCGACGGCGCTCGCACGATCATCTTCAAGTAGCAAGCCGGTGCCGCGCGCCCGTCCCCGGCGCCGCGCTGCCGCTCTAAACTGGGTGGGTGCCAGATACTTCGCAGCCCTCAGTGACGCCCAACGACATCCTTCGCCTCTTTCTTGAGTTGTTCGCGATTGTCTCGCTCGGCATTTGGGGCTTTCTCAGCTGGCCGATGCCGTGGAATATCGTCGTTGGCATCGGGGCACCGGCGATCGGGATCCTGCTCTGGGCGCTGTTCCGCTCCCCCAAGGCTGTCTTCCACATTGACCCATACGGCAAGGCGCTCATCGAGCTCGCCGTCATGGGTGCTGCAGCGCTCGCCTGGTGGGACCTCGGCGTTCCGTTCGTCGCCCTCGTCTTCGGTGTCATCGCTGTGATCAGCGGACTCGTGAACGGCCGTCGAGAATTCAGTCGATGACGGTCGTCGACGAACTCGTTGCCGCGCTCGGGCCTGCCGTTGTCACGGATCCCGCCGCCCTCGCGCTGACGCAGGCCGACAAGTCCGGGCACGTGTCGGCATCCGCCCCTCTCGCGGTTGTTCATGCCACGAGCGTTGCCGACATCTCGACGACTCTTCGGATTGCGACAGCGACCGGCACGCCGGTCGTCACTCGCGGCGCCGGCACTGGGCTCGCCGGTGGCGCCATCGCGTCTGGCGGTGAGATTGTGCTCTCCACGCTCGCGATGGATCGCGTGCTCGAGATCAACCCGGCCGACCAGCTTGCCGTGATCGAACCGGGGATCCTCAACGGCAGGTTCAACGAGATCCTCGCCGCTGAGGGTTTCTGGTTCGCACCCGATCCGGCGTCCAAGGCCATTTCGACGGTCGGCGGCAACATCGCGACCAACGCCGGCGGTCTGCTCTGCGCGAAGTATGGGGTGACCCGCGACGCGGTGCTCGGCCTCACCGTGGTGCTCGCGAGTGGCGAGGTGCTCGAACTCGGCCACCGCAGCGTCAAGGGCGTCACCGGGCTCGACCTGACCGCACTTTTCGTCGGTTCCGAGGGATTGCTCGGTGTCATCGCTGGCGCGACCGTTCGCATCCGCCCGCTCGTCGCCGGCACCGTTGCGACGATTGCCGCCTATTTCCCGACGGTGACGGATGCCGCTGCCGCGTCCGCAGGGATCACCGCCGCCGGGATCCAGCCAGCGGTGATGGAGATAATGGATGCCGCGTCGCTCGAGGCCGTCGCAACTCTCCTGGCGTTGCCCGGCGTCGCCACCGGCGAAGCGCACCTCGTCGTGCAGACCGATGGCCCGGCATCCGTTGCGGAGGCCGAACAGGCCCTTGCCGTCATTCAGGCGTTCGGCGGCCGTGGTGAGCTGTCGACGGACCCGGTCGAGGGTGAGCGGTTGCTCGCCGTGCGCCGGTCCATGCATCCCGCGATGGAGCGGCTCGGTACCACCCTGATCGAAGACGTCTCGGTCCCCCGCAGCGCCCTGCCCGCGATGTTTGCGGAGATCGTCCGGATCGAGCAGGCCTACGGCATCCGGATTCCGACCGTTGCGCACGCCGGTGACGGAAACCTTCACCCCAACTTCATCTTCGCCGGCTCGGAGGTCCCCGACCTCATCTGGCGTGCGGCCGACGAGCTCTTCAGCACCGCGCTGAAGCTCGGGGGCACGCTGACCGGTGAGCACGGCATCGGGATCCTCAAGAAGCGCTGGCTGGGCGATGAGCTCGGCGAGACCCAGCTTGAGCTGCAGCGCCGAATCAAGGCGGTCTTTGATCCGACGGGCATCCTCAATCCGGGCAAGGTCTTCTAGGGCGGAGGGTCGCTGGTGCTCGCTCGCGCTGCGCCGGCCGAGAGCATCATTTCCGGTCGAGAGCATCACGCGCACCTGATGACTTCGACCGCATCTGGTGCCCTCGCTAAAATGGCGAGGCGCACGCGATCACTGCCGTCGATGGCAGTGTTCGCGGTTCGCCATTCCCTCACACGCTGAGGACGCGGCAACGCTCTCCACATTTCGGAATTACTCGAAGAAACATTCGAGTG
>JAZQRG010000112.1:0-5112 GCA_045629445.1 Mycetocola sp.
GGAGTCCGCCGAGCTCCCCGCCGCTCACGGTCGTGGTGCCGCCGTTGCCGCGCTCAACGAAGTTCTCGAGGGCAAGCTCGCGCGCCCGGTCGAGGTCACGCGCCTCGAGCCGCTCCCCGCCGGCGACGAAATCCAGGGCCAGCTCTAACGTCAGCCCCCGCAAAACAGAGGCCGGCAGCCACGAGTGTGACTGCCGGCCTCTGTCGGTGCGGCGCGAGCTACGCGAGCTGCCCCAGCTTCCGCCGGTGACGCAGGGCAAGCATCGTGCCCGCTGCCATCAGCAGCGCGGCGAGCGCCGTGAGCGGACCGACGGCAGCACCCGTCGAGCCGAGCACTCCCGAGCCGCCCGACCCCGAGCCCGAAGATCCGGCGGCCCCCGCCGCAGGATCGGCCGGAGCAGACGGCACCGGCACAGCGGCCGGGTCTTCAGCGACCAGCACGGATGCCGTCAGCACGGTTCCCGTCTGCGCTCCGGTGAGCGTCACCGTGTGCTCCCCCAGCTCGGTGGGCGCCGTCACCGTGAACGATGCGTTCCCCCGCAGAACATCGACCTGACCGAGGTCGACCGGGTCAGATTCGAGGAGCCCCTCGAGCTGCCAGTCAGCATCGAGGCCCGCCACCGATGCCGTGAATTCGGCACCGGGCTTCACGGCCGACGCAGAAAGCGACAGCGTGGCATCCGCGCTCAGGGCAGCCAGGTCACGGTTGAGCGAGAGCGCCTTGGCCGAGATGAAGAACAGGTCGGTCTGGTCGGTGAGCCCGACGACGTTGGCCGCGCCTGGTCCGTACCCGGCGATCCGCACCTGCGAACCGGTGTGCTGCTGCGATCCACCCGCCTCGGCGGTGCCGTAGGCGACGATCATCGGCTGCCCCTCCTCGGTGAGCAGGTGCGCACTGAGGCCTGGAGGCGTCGATCCGACGATCTGGCTGGTGTGAGCGTGGTCAGCGGTCACCACGACGAGCGTGTCACCGTCGGCCTTCGCGAACTCGAGAGCCTCCTGCACCGCCTCGTCAAGGTCGACGGTCTCACCGATCTGGCCACAGGCATCCGCCGCGTGGTCTCGCTTATCGATGCTCGCGCCCTCGACCTGGAGGAAGAAGCCCCGGTCATCGGATGCCAGCAGGTCAATGGCCTTGCTGGTCAACGACGCGAGATTCAGACCGGTTACGAGCCGCTCGGGGTTCTCGGTGCAGCTGACGGCGGGCAGGTCCCCGCCGCCGACTGTCGCCTCAGGACCGATCCAGCGGGTCGGAAAGTTGCCCGGGGTGAAGAGCCCGAGAACGGGTTCGTCGGCACTCGCCGCGGCGACCGCGTTCAGCCCGGCCGCGTCGCTCACCAGCTGGTAGCCGCGCTCCTCGGCCTGCTCGAACAGGGTCTTCCCCGCCCATGGGCCGGCAACGGCCGCCTCGGTGAAGGTCTTCGAACCGCCACCCAGGGTGACGTCGGGGCGCACGTTGAGCAGCTGCTCCGAAATCGACCCGAGCCCGCCGTTCTCCAGCGCGGCCTCGGGGCAGGTCTTCGTCGTGGCCGTCGGGCCGTAGCAGGACCGCGCCGACACGTGCGCGATCTCAGCGCCTGGCGTTGCATCCTGAATCTCGGCGGTCGAGACGTTGCCGGTCTTCAACCCGTTCGCCTTGGCCAGTTCGAGCAGCGTCGACTGGGCCTTCCCGTGGATGTCGACGGACAAAGCGCCGTTGTAGGTCTTGGTTCCCGTCGACCAGCCGGATGCCGTCGATGCAGACTCGGATGCGTAGTTCGGCGTTCCGTCCTTGTTCAGCGCGTAGGTCGTGTACTGCCCGGTGAGCGGAAGAGCGTCGATGCCGGCGAGGGTTCCACCCGCACCTTCCGCATAGTTGCGCGCGACGGTGATCTCGCTGTCGCCCATTCCGTCACCGATCAGCACGATGACATTCTTCGCGCCGCTGTCCACAATGGCGTTGCGAAGCGCCTCGGTCTGGTCGGTGTCGTTGCGCGCCGATCCCCCGTTGTCATCCGGCGCGGCAAAGGCGGCAAGCGGTGAGGCGATGCTGATTCCGGCGATCAGCGCAGCGGATGCCACGGACATCGCGACGCGTCGACGACGCACGTTTTCAGGTGCATGCATGGTTGGTGTTTTCCCCTGTGAGAGTCTCGCGCCCGCCGGGTGGCGAACTCTCCCACCTCACCGGACGCGGGAAAACACCGCGTGAACGGACACCAAACCGGGGCCGTTCATCGTGCAACGGGTTAGTGGATGTGGCTGCCACCGTTGATGTCGACAGTGGTTCCGGTGACGTAGCCCGCGTCCTCCGACGACAGGAAGGTCATCACGGCGGCCACCTCTTCGGCCGACGCGGTGCGGCCGAGCGGAATCCCAGCAGCGATCGCCGCTTCCTGCTCGGGTGTGCTTCCCACCCGGATGTTCGTGTCGACAGCGCCAGGCGCGACGGCGTTCACGGTCACACCGTTGTCGCCGAGCTCTCGCGCGAGTGCCTTCGTGAAGCCGAGGATTGCGGCCTTCGCTGCCGAGTACGGCACCTTGCCGAACACACCACCGCCGCGCTGGGCGGAGACCGACGACATGTTCACGATGCGACCCCACTGGTTCTCGATCATGTCGGGCAGGAACGCCTTCGTGACGAGGTACGTGCCGGTCGCGTTGACGGCCATGACCTTGTTCCACAGCTCGAGCGTCGTCTCAAGAAACGGCACCGGCGAGGTGATGCCGGCGATGTTGGCGAGCGCGCCCACGACGGGCAGTCGTCCGGCGGAGACCTCCGCGGCGACCGCCTGCTGGGCAGCGAGAACGGATGCCTCGTCGGCGACGTCGATTCGGTGGCCGAATGCGGGCACTCCGAATTCCGACCCGATCTCCGCGGCGACCGCCGCTGACTTCTCGCCGTCGAGGTCGAGAATGACGATCGCCCAGCCCTCACGGGCGTAGCGGCGGGCGGTGGTGACACCGATTCCCCGCTCGGAGGTGGCGCCGGTCAGAACGGCGGTGCGCTGGATGCTGTCGGTCATGGTGTCTCCCTGAATGAGTTGGTTGCGTTGAGGTGAGGGTGAGGGGTGAAGAGCAGAAGCGTCAGATGAGCGGAGCCACGACGGATGCCGCGGCGACGGCTGCCGCAGGACGCTCGGCATCCGTCACGTCACCGGTTTCGAGCTCGAGCGAGAAGTGCCCGTCATAGCCGGCGTCGGCGAGCGCCCGAAGGCCGCCTGCGAAGTCGGCAACGCCGTTGCCGATGCTCAGCCGGATGCTGCCCGGTACCGCGTCGCGGAGATGCACGTGCCTGATCGAGGGCCCGAAGCGCTCCACGAACTCCACCGGGGAACCGCCGGATGCCGTGATGTGGCTGAAATCCATGACAATGCCAACGTCGCTACCGGCGAGCCGGTCGGTGAGCCGAGCGGCCAGGTCGATGTTCCAGCACAGCCGGAAGAAGTGCAGCGACTCGGTCCAGAGCTCGACTCCGGCGTCACGCGCGCGGTCGGATGCCGCAGCAAGTTCAGCCGCGACCGTGTCGAGATCCTCGTCGAGACTGCGAATCGGTTCGTGGTCGAGGGCCCCACAGGGCAGAACGAGCGCTCGCGCGCCGATCTCGCGGGTGAGGCGAAGCAGCATGTCAAGGTGCTCCTGTCGAGCCGCTCGTTCGTCAGATGTGAGCACCCGGTTCAGGTCGCCGACATCTCCGTTGACTGAACGCACCCGTAACCCTGAGGCGTTCACCGTCTCGGCGACGGCACTCACGGCATCCGCATCGAGAACGAAGGGGACGTGGTCGCAGACACCGGGAAGGGCGCCGAGGTCGATCTCCTCGAAGCCGGCGGCGCGGATGGTGTCAAGTGCGTCGGCGAGCGGCAGGTGGCGGAAGCTGATCGTCGAGCAGCCCAGGCGAGAGTGAAACGTCATTGTGATCCTCTGAGAAACAGGCGGCCCGAAGAACGACCGTGAATCGAGAGTACGGATTTCTTTGTTGACAGTCAACCGCTAGCGGTTTGATGTTGCCCGTTGACAAATCATAGAAGCGTCGTTCAGACTGTCCTGAACGTGATGCTGTTGACCGTCGACAGTCACGGCGATTGAAAGGGAATTTCATGAGCAACGACGCTCTGACGATGCGTGGACCTGTCTCAGGAACCAAGGATGCCCGCAAGGTAGCCATCGGTTCCGGGGTCGGCGCGGTCATCGAAACGTATGACTTCATCGGCTTCGGTACGGCGGCCGCCCTCTACTTCGGCACCGCCTTCTTCCCCGGCGGCGACCCCGTCACCGGCACCCTCGCCGCCTTCGCCACGCTGGGAGTCGGTTTCGCCGCTCGCCCGCTCGGCGGCATCCTCGGCGGCCACCTCGGAGACAAGCTCGGCCGCAAGCCGGTGCTCGTGGCATCCCTCATCCTCATGGGGCTCGCGACGTTCGCCATCGGTCTGCTGCCCACCTATGCGACCGCCGGCATCATCGCCCCGATCCTGCTCGTGGTCGTTCGCATCATCCAGGGCCTCGCGTTCGGCGCCGAGTGGGGCGGCGCGATCCTGATGAGTTACGAACACGCGCCGTGGAAGCAGAAGGGAAAGTACACCGGCATCGTGCAGGCCGGGTTCCCGGTCGGCCTCCTCCTCGCCAACCTCGTCTTCCTCGCCAGCGGTTCGCTCCCCGGCGACTGGGCCTGGCGAGTGCCGTTCCTCGCGAGCATCGTGCTCGTCGCCGTCGGACTCATCATCCGGGCGAAGGTCCCCGAGTCCCCCGTCTTCGAAGACGTCAAGGAACAGGGCCAGATCGTTAAGAACCCGATTATCGAGGTCATCAAGACCGACTGGCGCAACATCGTTCGCGGCATCGGTCTGCGCATCGCTGAGACCGCCGGGTACGCCGTCTCGATCACCTACATGATCTCGTACCTCAACACCACGGGCCTCGCAAACAAGTCAGAAACCCTCGTCGGCCTCGTCGTGGCATCCGGAATCGGCATCTTCGCCACGATGGCGTGGGGCAGGCTCACCGACCGCGTCGGACGCAAGCCCGTCTACGTCTGGTCGTGCCTCTTCGCGTTGCTCTATGGCATCCCGATGTTCCTGATGGTCAATACCGGCCTGTTCCCGCTCATCATCGCCACGATGGTGATCTCATACGC
>JAZQRG010000113.1:0-3675 GCA_045629445.1 Mycetocola sp.
TCCAGCGGACGAACTCCAGAAGCCGGTTCTCATTGCCACGGTTGCACTCCTCATTGATCGATCGTCCGCCAGGGACTGTGCAGGAACCACCGTATCGTAATCATCCGATGAATTGCGAGAGTGGTGAACGGGTTTGTGAATTTGCGGCTACGGTATCGTTGGGAGGCGGGGAAGTGTCCCCGCCAATTCAGGCATTCAATCTCCGAATGATTTATTCATCGTATCTTTACCTGTTCGAAGCGGTTGCGCCTCCACGTCTGACTGACAACGGAACCACGTGGTGCCGGGCGGCTGTCAACTGATTACGAGACGTCACCGTTTCTAAAACTTGAGGCCGATGCCTCATGCCGCGATCGAGGTCCTCAACCGAGACTGGCGTTATGAATACAACTCCACGACAAGCGGTTACCAACACTGAGACAAACCCAGAACTGGTCCGAGGGACGGATGAGCGTTTCACCGGGTACGGCGCGATGGGTGTGCCGTACTCAGGCGGGCACTACCTCGTCCTTCGCGACATGCTCGCCAGCTCGATCGGCACGGCATACCGGGCAATCTGGCATCGAGACCCTGCGGGCCGCTGGACCATCTTCACCACCGCCGACCCGGACGTCAGCTGTCCCCGGTACTTCGGCTCGGTGACCGCTGTCGAGCGGGTCCCCGAGATCGGGGTGACGTGGCGAGACGACTGGTGTGCCCACATCACCATGGGCGCCCGGCTCTCGTGGCGGTTGATGCTCGCAGCAACGCCGGCCACGCGGGCGATGACAGCGATGAGCGAACGGATGCCGCAGCGGTCCTGGAACAGTGATCCGGTGCTCGCCTCGATGGGTCCGATAGCCGGCGGCGCCCTGCGGTCGGGTCGGATCAGGTTGCGCGGGCACACGCCGAACGGCCAGGGTTTCAAAGCTGCTCCGCTCCAGGTGTGGCGGGTGGTTGGCGGCGAGGCCACGCTGGACGGAACCGAGCTCGGCAGTATCGGCCCCCTGGACGAACAGGCACGTCTCGGAGACTTCTGGCTCCCTCAGCGCGGGCTGTTCTTCGTTGGCCGAGCCCGGTTCACCGTACCTGCCCACGTGAAGTCCCGACGGCGTGAGACCGGCGGGATGAGAAGCGACCAGACGGCAGGACGGGGCGCGGACGTACGATGAACCATGAACGGTCCCGGAAGCCACAGCGGCGAGGTTCTGCCGAGACGGGTCGAGGTGCTTGCTGGCCTCTCCGTCGCGATTGACCTCGGGCTGGGCCAGCCTTCCGAACACATGCTCCGCTCCGCGACGATCGCTTGCAGGCTGGCCGACCGGCTCGGGCTGGACCCTGCGCAGCGGGGCACTGTCTACTACGCCACGCTGGTGATGTGGATCGGGTGCCACGCCGATTCCCAAGAGTACGCCCGTTGGTTCGGCGACGACATCGCGGTCCGACGCGAGGCATACCTGGTGGACTGGTCTGGGACGCCCTATCTGCGGTTCCTTCTCGACAACATCGCCAAGGGGGAACCGCTGCCGCAGCGGCTGAAAGTGATGGGCGCTCTCTTCCGGGACGCGCGCGGCCAGCTCGCCGCGTTGATCCACTCACACTGCACGTCAGCGGCGGCGCTTGCCCGTCACATCGGACTGCCGGCGAACGTGGCGAGCTCGCTGGCCTACACCTTCGAACGGTACGACGGTGGGGGACTGCCAACCGGCGCCTCCGGCGACCAGATACCCATTGAGATGCGAATCGCGCAGGTCGCCGACGTGGCCGAGGTGCACTATCGCATGTATGGCCTCGACGCGGTGATCGCGATGGCGAACAGCAGGCGAGGTGGCCATTTTGACCCGGCCGTCGTCGATGCAGTGTTAGCGTCCCCGGAAGAACTGTTCACTCCCGAGCCCGGTGGCGACGCATGGAACGAAGCGCTTGAACAGGCGCCAGACCAGGAGGTCCGGCTCACCGACGATGAGTTCGACCGACTGGCCTCGGCAATCGGCGACTTCGCCGACCTCAAGTGCCCGTTCGCGCTCGGCCACTCACGAGCCGTGGCGTCGCTTTCGGCCGGGGCCGGTGAGCGGCTCGGCCTGAGCGCCGAGGAAGTTCACACGCTGCGCAGAGCAGGGCATCTGCATGACCTTGGCCGACTCGGTATCTCGAACCAGGTGTGGTCCAAGCCCGGAGAGCTCAACTCGTCAGAGTGGGAACGGGTGCGCATGCATCCTTACCTGACCGAACGCGTGCTGCACCGGATCTCTGGGCTGGGCGCCGTCCGCGTGGTGGCCCGGGCGCACCACGAGCATCTGGACGGCACCGGGTACCCGCTCGGCATCGGGGGACCGATGCTCGGGCGGAGCGAACGCATCCTCGCGGCAGCGGTGGCGTATCAGTCGGCACTGGAGCCACGGCCTTACCGCGAGGCGATGGAACCCGACCAAGCGGTGGCGCGCCTCGGCAGCAGGAGCGGATCCGGCCAACTTGATCCAGAGAGCGTGGATGCCGTCCTTGGCGTTGCGGGGCACCGCGCGTCTGGCGTGCGACGCGATGACCTGCTCACCCTCCGGGAACGTGAGGTGCTCGGCTTGGTCTCCCGTGGCTTTTCCAATCGAAAGATAGCCGAGCAGCTGGTCCTGAGCGAGAAGACCGTGCGCAATCATGTCGAGCGGACCTACACGAAGATCGGAGCGACCAACCGGGTCGGAGCCAGCCTCTACGCGCTCAACCACGGCCTGGCGGCCCTGCCGAACGAACCGAACGAAGGAGCGTGACGCGCTACTTCGTGTTGTGTGCTGCGGCTTCCACCCCAGCGACCGCGGCCTCGACGCCTGAGTTCCATGGAGCCCCGTGGCCTGGCAGGACCCACTTCGCGCCGGTGGCGACGATGGCCTGCAGTGACGTCATCGCCTGACCCGGATCGTCGGTGAACGGCGCCGGCTGGGGACCTTTCGCGCCGGTGAGCACGTGGCGGGTTGTGAGGCCATCACCGACGAACACCGCATCGGCAATGGGCACGTGAACGGCGATGCTGCCCTCGGAGTGCCCGGGGAGTCCGATGATGTGAGGTGAGCCGGGCAGATCCAGTGTGTCGCCATCGCGCACCTCGACAACATCCGTGAGCCAGGTCGTGCGCATCCCGCCCTTACGAAGCGAGTAGGCCACGAACCCGAGCAACGGCCCCAACTTCATCGACTGCTTCGCGTTCGCGGGCTTCGAACCGCCCTGTGCCCGGCTGGCGTCGCCCGAGTGAACGTAGACGCGCACTCCGTGGTCGCGACGCAACCGTTCGGCGAATCCGACATGGTCGGAATCGCCGTGTGTCAGGATCACTCCTTTCACGTCGTCCAGCGTGCGGCCGGTGGACTCGAGTTCGGCGATCAGATCGCGCCAGTGGCCGGGAAGGCCCGCGTCGATAACGGTCACGCCTTCGGGAGTGATGATGAGGTACGCCGCAATGATGTCATTGCCAATTCGGTAGAGAAAGTTGTCTAACTGCATGATGGCTATCCTACGTAGCCATCATGGCTACTGTCAATAGCTATAGTGGTGATATGCCTACTCCGCAAAAGACCTCCCTCGACGCCATCGTGTCGGCCGCGCGTGATCTTCTCGAAGAAGACGGGTTGGGTGGCCTCACGATGCAGGCCGTCGCTCACCGTGTTGGGGTTCGAGCCCCCTCTCTGTACAAGCGAGTGGGGAGCCGCG
>JAZQRG010000114.1:0-5116 GCA_045629445.1 Mycetocola sp.
CCTCGTGCCGGCCTGCCCCCCCCCCCCCCCCCGAGTCGCCGCGCTGACGCCACCGTCGCCTCAGTGCACGGCGGCGACCGGCACGCGCACCTGCGCCGGCGTCACCATCGCGAAGAGGTCCTTGGGATCGCTCGGCTCGGCGACGAGGTCGAGCGCCGCCTCGTACGAGGTGCCGCGGACGGCATCGCGGACGAAGCGCAGCGCGGTGAAGTCCTCGATCGCAAAGCCGACGGAGTCGAAGACGGTGATCTCGTCGGCCGACGTACGACCCAGGGCCTCTCCGGCGACGACCGTCCACAGCTCGGTGACCGGGAACTCAGGACCGAAGGCCTGGATCTCACCCTCGACACGGGTCTGCTCCGGATACTCCACGAACACCGACGCGCGTTCGAGGATGGCCTGGTCGAGCTCGGTCTTGCCCGGGCAGTCACCGCCGATCGCGTTGATGTGGACCCCGGGGGCCACATCGGCGTCGCGGAGCACGGTCGCGTTGGTCTTGTCAGCGGTGCACGTGGTGATCACGTCGGCGCCGAGGACGGCGTCGGCGGCGCTGCTCGCGACGGTCACCTCGAAGCCGAGCGGCTCGAGGTTGCGGACGAGCTTCTGCATCGCGGCCGAGTCGGTGTCCCAGATCCTGAGCCGGTCGATGCCCAGGGCCGCCCGGAACCCGAGCGCCTGGAACTCCGCCTGCGACCCCGTCCCGATCATCGCCATCGTGGAGGCGTCGCGACGGGCGAGCCAGCGCGCCGCCATCGCCGACGTGGCCGCCGTCCGGAGGGCCGTGAGCAGCGTCATCTCGGCGATGAACGTCGGGTATCCGTTGTCGACCTGTGCGAGCACACCGAAGGCGGTGACGGTCTGGAAGCCCCGCAGGGGGTTCTTCGGGTGCCCGTTGACGTACTTGAAGCCGTACTCGTCGCCGTCGCTGGTCGGCATCAGCTCCATCACGCCCTCGCGGGTGTGAACGGCGTGGCGGGGCGACTTGTCGAACTGCGGCCAGCGGCGGAAGTCGCCCTCCAGTGCCGTCACCATGTCGCCGATGATCTGCTCGGCGCCCTGCTCGGCGATCCAGCGGCGCATGCCGGGGACGTCGACGAACGAGACGGTGGTCATGCGCGTACCTCCAAGGTGCAGCACTTCACGCTTCCGCCGCCCTTGAGCAGCTCGCTCAGGTCGACGCCGATCGGGTTGAAGCCCCTCTCCCGCAGGCGCTCGTGCAGGTGCACGGCCTTGTCGGTCAGGACCACGTTGTAGCCGTCGGAGACGGCGTTGAGGCCGAGCACCTCGGCGTCGGCCGCGGTCGCGATGATGGCGTCGGGGAACAGCTGACGCAGGATCGCGTTGCTCGCGGCGCTGAAGGCGGGCGGGTAGTAGGCGATCGTCTGGTCGTCGATCGCCGCGAGGGCCGTGTCGAGGTGATAGAACCGGGCGTCGACCAGCTCCAGCGAGATCACCGGTGCGCCGAAGAACTCACGGGCCTCGTGGTGGGCGGCCACTGACGTACGGAAGCCGGTGCCGGCGAGGATCAGGCGTCCGACGACGAGGAAGTCGCCCTCACCCTCGTTCTGCGAGGCCGCCTGGATGGTCGGTCGGAGCCCGGCCTCGTCGAACCATGCGTGATAGGCGGCACCCTCCGGCTGCCGCTCGGCGAACGTGAAGCTGGCCGCCATGGCCTTCCCGTCGTAGACCACCCCGCCGTTGGCCGCGTACACCATGTCCGGGAGTCCCTCCACCGGCTGGATCAGCTCGACGCGGTGGCCGAGGCTCTCGTAGGTGGCGCGCAGCACCTCCCACTGGGCCACCGCCAGGTCGGTGTCGACCGGCTTGGTGGGATCCATCCACGGGTTGATCGCATAGGTCACGTCGAAGTGCTCTGGTCGGCACATGAGAAACCGGCGAGGGATGGCCTCGCCGGCCGTCGTCGAGCTGACCGCGTGCTCCGCCGGCGAGGGCAGCGGAGCGCGGGTGGTGATCGTCATCGAGTACCTCCGTGTCATCGGTGACTCGAAGGTATGTCGACAAGCGTTCCGCCAGTGGGCCGCATTCGTTGCGAAGATCAGGCCCCGACCAGCGATCTGTTGTGGGGTTGACGCGGATTCGTCAGCGGGTCTCGTGCAGCCGACCCGCGAGGGCGCCCTCGACGACGGCGACCGTGACACGGCGGCACCGGGGGCGGCCGTCGGGACCCTGATCGCTCTTCCCTGCGTCCGCTATTGCATATTGATCCGGTCAATTGATCTCGGCTGAGGTGGCAGTCTCATGAGACAGGCGTATCTGTCCCACCCGGTCTGGCCGCGTTTCGATGCTGGGCAGCGGTGGCCGAGCCCGGAAGAGCTGAAGGAGATTTCGTCCCGCGGTTGGGGGTTGTTCTCGAGCTGCCCTGGGGGGCAACATCGCTCGAACCGCTCCTTCCGCTCGCCCGGACACTGCGCGATCTGGTCCTGAGGGGCGGGTCTGGCGTCGACCTGTCAATGCTCGACGAGTTTCGTCAGTTCGAGCTCCTTCAACTTGACCAGGAGCTCGAGTCTGCGGGTCCGGTCGATCTTTCGGGGCTCACAAATCTCACCGAACTGACTGGACGGGCAGATGTCGTTGTTACAGGTGTCTCGGCACCTCGACTGGCGCACCTTGAGGTGCTGGAAGGTCGGCCCGATCTCCTTGAACGTGTCACGGGGGCGCTTCGTTGGCTGCGTGTTGACTCATCGCCTGTCGCGGGGTTGCCGCGGATGGGTGTAGGGGCCACTGTGATCTTCGGCAGTGACGAGGTCGCGGACTTCTGTTTCGAGATGGACGATGCCGCTGAGAAGGGCGAAACCATCGGGCTTCTCGAGTCTGCTCTCGACGTGGTTCTGGAGGATCCCAAAGGCGCTGACCGCGGCGAGGTGCTGGTTGCGGTCGCAGCGGCTGCCCTCGTGGCGCTGTCAGCGGGGAACACAGTTGAGCTGGACGAGTTTGACGTCAACGGGCCCGAACGCTGAGTCCGTCTGACCTGAGTCCTCCTCCGGGGCTCACGGCGGATGCGGTCCGTCTGCTCGGAATCGTCGCTCAGCCGCTCGAGCTCCATCCGTGGGTGGACCCGCTCTGAGGTCTCAACCACTAGAGCAGACCACTGATCGACCCCTTGTAAGACCCTGCCAAGGTGTCGGCATCGTCGGCGGCCTGTGGCTGATGGGCCCCCGCCGCGACAAAGGCGCAGTAGGCACGGCTGCTCCACGACGTATCGCATCCCAGGGCGGACGACATTGACGAAGTATGGTGCTCAACTCCTCGATCCGGAGATCGCTCGGGCCACTGCTCGCGCCATAATTGGTGATCGGCCCCTCATCGTGGAATCCGAGAGACGGAGGCGTGGCCTAGCCCTCACGATGAGCCGCAAGCAAGCCCCGGTCGAGCCTCTCCGGAGGGAGATGGCCTTCATCGAGCTCTCGGGAGCCGGCCTGTTCGAGCTTGCGATCGAGGGTGGATTCGGTCTCATCGAGATCGATGACTGCGTGGATTCGTGGGACGAAGTATTCCGCCTCATGGTGCGCCTCTCTGTTTCCTATTTCGATGGTGAAGGTGAATGGTGCGCGATACGGCCGATTCGCGGTCGGACTAGGCACGGCTTGCGGCTCGCAGTGGAAGGCGATTCCTACCTTCTGGAAGGGCCCACGTTCGAGACGTCGTCATGATGAGGCGCTGCCGTGACGCGAACGAGCGCGACCGGACGGGCAGCCCTTCGCCGGGTTGACTCGACTCGGCACTGAGGCTCGAACCATGTTGGCGAACGCCGGGACGCGGTGCGCCTCCTGGGATAACTTGTGCGAACGTTGTTCGTCCTCGTTCCCCGGACTCGTCTCGGATGTCGCTGCACGCAATGAAATAAGGGAAAGCAGGGAAGTGGTATGTGGACTGTTGAAGAGCGCGACGCGTTTGTCAGGTCGGGAGAGAAGTTGGCGCGCGCGATCCTCGAGTACACCGAGTCGATGTCGAACCTCACGTCAAGCTCGGAAACTCGCGAGGCCTTCTCTTTCGACGACCCGCTTGTCCATGCCATTGAGGAGTACTCGGATGCGCTATCGGATTATGCCAATACTGTTCCTCCCTTCGCCGTCGAGGATGAGGACGAATTTCACGCGCCCGGAATCGACATGCTTGATCCCGCGGAGTCGTCGACCCAGATCTCAGTTATCTCGAGAACCGACTACTCCGTCGTTGACCGAGACGCGTTCGAAGGTGGTGCTCCTCCGCTGGTGGGGGTAGGGATAGACAACGGAGATCCAGTTGGGTTGGGTGAGGTGTTCCTGCGGTACGCCGAGTCGGGAGGCTCGTGGTTCTCCGTGGAGGCGCAAGGCCTTGAACGAGCGGCGTGGTCTGCTGTCGTCATCGGCACCGGGGAGTTGGAACGATGCTCCACGGACGAATGGTTAGAGCGTCTTCGTGATCTCACCGGGAACAAGCCAGTCTTCGTCGCGGAAGGCTGAGCAGACGGCGCGGCGAGCAAACGGTGAGGTGCTCCTCGAAGTGCGGATGACGTCTCCGCCGACATCTGGGCGACGCGCTAGAGCGGGGTGTCTCAGTGCCGACCCACAGGCTTCTGGGCGTGGTCGCTGCTCATGCCGGGGACGAAGATGAGGCGGAAGATCATTTCTTGGCCATCTCACACTGTCCGAGGATCCCGAGCTCGCAGCGGAAATCTTCCTCGACCTCGCGTTGGACGGGAACGTGCGAGGTGCGCGCGGGTATGCCTTGGCGCAACGAATGCTGGGCAACGATGCACTCGCCGAGGCAGCGCTGCGTGACTGTGTCTGGACGCTCTGGAGGCGGCTGACGATCTTGTGAGACTGCTCGTCGAAACTGGACGGGAGAGCGAAGCTCGCGATCTGATCGACTCGCTTACGGACGAGTACTCAGACGAATGGGCACAGGGAAATCTTGGCGAGTGCATTTCCGGCGGCTTCCGGTACGGACCAGGCCTCATCGTGACGTCCACGGGCGGTCGCAAGAGATTCTGCCCGCCAGGAGCCCCATGCGCTCAGTCGCCGACCGACTCCTTGCCGCGACGGACGAGCTTGGGGTCCGGATAGCCGACGACCGCGGTGTCCTTGTCCTCGTAGTCGAACTGGCTCAGGAAGAA
>JAZQRG010000115.1:0-7691 GCA_045629445.1 Mycetocola sp.
GAGGCAGGACCAGCCAGCGCCAGCACTTTCCCCTCCGTCTGGTGTCGCCTCCCTCGGCGACCCGGTCGAACTGACCACGGGCCTCGATGCACCGTGGGGCCTGACATTCCTCCCAGACGGCTCGGCGCTCGTGTCGGAGCGGATCACCGGTGAAATCGTTCGTGTGACAGCGGACGGCGGAGACGCCCAGACCGTCGGTGTCGTTCCCCACGTCACCGCCACCTCGGAGGGCGGACTCCTCGGAATCGTGGCCTCCCCCGAGTTTGCCGCCGACCGAACGGTTTTCGCCTCGGTCTCCGGTGCCGACGAGAATCGAATTCTCGCACTGACGCTCGCCGAAAACTATCGGTCGCTCGATGAAGGTCGCGTTCTGCTCGATGGCATACAGACCGCAGACCGACACCATGGTGGTCGGATCGCTATCGGGCCGGACGGGCACCTGTGGATTGGAACCGGGGATGCGTTCGAACCGGAGAATGCCGCCACAGACGAATCGCTCAACGGCAAGATCCTCCGGATCGCACTCGACGGCTCAATCCCCGCGGACAACCCGGGATCAACCCCGATCTACTCGAGCGGGCACCGCAACGTCCAGGGAATCGCATTCGGACCGGACGGAACGGCGTACGCATCCGAACTGGGTCACCGCACCTGGGACGAAGTGAACGTCCTCCGCCCTGGCGCCGACTACGGCTGGCCCGAGACCGAAGGCACAGCGGGATCGACGGGCGAACCACCGATCGCCACGATCCATCCCGACGACGCTAGCCCGTCAGGCGTTGCCTTCGCGGCGGGTTCGCTCTGGATCGGTGCGCTCGGTGGCCAGCGGCTCTGGCAGCTACCCGTCGATGGCGCGGCAGCCGCCGGAGATCCGATCGCCCACTTCGTCGGCGACTTTGGCCGCATCCGCACGGTCGAGGTCGCGCCGGACGGTGCCCTGTGGCTTATGACGTCGAACACCGACCGGGCCACATGGGGCGGCACTGATCCCCGCTCGGGCGACGATCGCATCCTTCGTGTTCCGGTTCTCACACCCCAGGAGTAGCCCCGGCCGATGCGCTGGCGAGTGGCGCCAGCTCTCGGTGAGCAGCAACGGCCATGGCCTCCGCTACCCGGCTGAGCGAGTTCATCTCGAGCGCCCACTGCTGCCAGTGAAGGAGAACATCGACCGGCTCCGCCGCACCGAGCTCGACGAGTTCACCCCGTGCGACGAACTCTCGGGATTGCTGGTCGGGAAGCATGGCCCAGCCGAAACCCAACCGCACAGCCTCCGCGAAGTCCGACGACACCGGAACGAAATGCTGGGGTGGCGTGAGGGCCGTTGGCGAGAATCTCCGCAGAAAGCGGTGCTGGATGTCATCCTTCTCGTCGAAGATGACGACGGGCGCGACCTGAAGCGACGCGGCATCCGTTCCGTTCGAAAACCATCGCTCGATGAACCCAGCGGATGCCATCGGCCGGTAACGCATGACACCGAGCGGCGTCGAGGTGCAGCCCTGCACCGGCCGCGCCTGGGTGGTGATTGCTGCCATCACCGTTCCGTCACGCAGCAACTGTGCCGAGTGGTCCTGGTCTTCTCGGTGGATGTCGAAGAGGAGGTCACGGGCGAGCGGTGCGAGCGCCGGCATCACCCACGTTGCCAGAGAGTCGCCGTTGATCGCGAGCGAGACCGTCGGCCGGCTAGCAGCTGTTTCCTCAGCCGTTTCGGCCACAGCCTCAGCCGTCACCGCCGCTATCTGTCGGGCGAGCCGAACCCAGGTCACTCCCATTGGGGTCGGCGTCACCGGTTTGCTGCGGCGAAGAAGCACGCCCCCGACGGCGTTCTCCAGAGCCCGGATGCGCTGGCTGATGGCGGATGGGGTCACATGCAACTGCCGGGCGGCCGCATCGAACGTGCCGGTGTCGACGGCGGCGGCGAGTGCTTGCAGCTGCAGGAGGTCCATGATTAGCGATTCTAATGGGGAGGCAGAATCTATCACTGTCCTTATGGCACACTCGCCCCTACCGTAAGAGGGTGCTTGTTCCCCTCTTCGCTGGCCTC
The DNA here is from genome assembly GCA_045629445.1 of Mycetocola sp. GTDB lineage: Bacteria > Actinomycetota > Actinomycetes > Actinomycetales > Microbacteriaceae > Mycetocola_A. The sequence goes on from JAZQRG010000115.1 coordinate 2,042, forward strand.
GGGCTCGGCCTCTCACTCATCATTGCCATCGGCGCACAGAACGCTTTTGTGCTCCGACAGGGACTTCGGCGCGAGCACGTCGGCTGGATCGTCATGATTTGTTCCCTATCCGACGCTGTCCTCATCGCGCTGGGGATCTGGGGCCTCGGCGCACTGATCGAAACTGCCGACGCGCTGATGATCGTCGTCCGCGTCGGCGGGGCGGCTTTCCTCACCTGGTACGGCGTTCGCTCAGCGATTCGGGCCGCTCGACCAAGCACCCTCGACACGAACCCCGCTGGCGCTCCAACCCCGCTTCGGACGGCGATCGTCACGGCGCTCGCCCTGACCTGGCTCAACCCACATGTTTATCTCGACACGGTCGTCCTGCTCGGATCGATCGGAGCCACCTACGGCGATGGCAGGTGGTGGTTCGCCCTCGGGGCTGCTCTCGGCAGCGTCGTCTGGTTCGCCGCTCTGGGGTTCGGCTCCAGGCTCCTCCGGCCGCTCTTTGCCCGACCGGTAGCGTGGCGGATTCTCGACGCACTGATCGCCGTCGTCATGATCGGGATCGCGGCGAGCCTCCTGCTCGGGCTCTAAGACGCGGGCTCACGACCAGGAATTTCTGTCGCCGCTCCATTCCCCTCGTACCGGTTTGATGCTCTACTGATCTGCAATCGACAGACATCCGCCTGCCCTCATCGGTCCGGCTACCGGAGATTACGAGTTTCCGACAGTTGGACCCTTCTTTGGAGGTACAACTGTGCACAAGCCTCGCGCCCGCGCACTCGGTGTTTCACTGGGATGCGCGTTAGCTTTCACCCTTGTTGCCACGGCAGCGGTTCCCGCCGTTGCCGACGATCACGAAAACCTGCCGGGGGAACCCGGCCTCACACTGCCGATCAACGACAGCGAAGCCGGCGGCACCTACGACCAGGACTTCGAACGCGCCTACGCCGGGGAAACACCGGACGGCACGCCGGTGTACATCTACGTTCCGGCTGGAACCCCGCTCGATGGCTCAGCGCCAACCGGCGTTGCGAGCCTCGATCCGGCGTTCGACCATAATCCGGGCGACGACTTTGCTCCGTGCGCCGATCGCGCGGCATCCGATTTCGTGCTCACCCAGGCGCAGATCGACTACATGGGCAACGAACTCTCGAGCCAGATCGTCGCCGTCGACGAAGAGCACTTCGGCCCGATGGATGCGGCCGATCCCGATGAGCCCGCGAGCGATTCACTCGTGATGGTCGTCTATAACGTTCAGGATGCCAACTACTACGACTGCGAGGAAGACACGTACACCGCCGGTTACTTTGCTCCTGACTTCATCGAGTCTGCCGGGATGAACGTCATCGTCATCGACGCGTTCGACTGGGCGAACCGGGTTGGACCGAACGACTCCGAGTGGCGCGACGACCCCGAGACTGGCTTGCCGACGCTCTACGAGGGTGTGATTGCACACGAGCTCGAGCACCTGCTTCACAACTACAGCGACCCGGGCGAACTTTCCTGGGTTGACGAGGGTCTCGCTGACTTCGCCGTTTTCCTCAACGGCTATGACGTGGGCGGGTCCCACCTGTCGAATCACCAGGTTTTCTACGCTGAAACGTCGCTGACCCGGTGGGGCGGAGGGCTCGAGAACTACGGTGCCGCCTACACGTTCTTCCAGTACCTGTGGGAGCAGGCCGGCGGGAATGGAGACGGAACCTTCACGCCTGATCTCCAGAACGACGGTGCTGGTGGCGACCTCCTGATCCAGCGCATCTTCGAAAACGAGGGTGACGGGATGGACGGCGTCCAGGCCGCGATCGACGCGTTCAACGCAGAATCGGGCTCTGCTCTCCGCACCGCGGACGAACTCTTCCAGGACTGGGCCGTCGCGGTCTATCTCGACGATGAGGCATCCGCTCGCTTCGATATCAAGGCTCTCGACTACGGAGACCCTGCGTACACCAACTGGACGATTGACATCGCCGACGACCAGTTCTGGGGTGGCCGTGGCAGCAACCAGGGTGCCCAGCCATCGCCGAAGTGGGACAAGCGCACCAACGGACAGACACCGACGGCGCTGCCATACGGCCTCCAGGTTGAGCGATTCCGCAACCCAGGTCCGACGGTCACCGTCGGACTCGACGGTGAAGACAGCACCCAGATCGCGCCGCACAGTGGAGACACCCACTGGTACGCGGGGTATGAGAGCCAGTCGGAGAACGTGCTCGACGTCGACGTGACGTCAGCGGCCACGTCGCTCGACTTTTGGACCTGGCACTTCATCGAGGAGGGTTGGGACTACGGGTTCGTCGAGGCGCTCGTTGGCTCTGAATGGGTCACGGTTCCGCTGGTGAACGACGCGGGCACCGTTGTCACAAGCAACGACGACCCGCACGGTGGCAACACTGAAGGTAATGGACTCACTGGAACGTCCGGTGGTGCGTACTTCGTCGATGACCCCGAGTACATGCACTACACCGCACAACTGCCGGCGGGTGCGACCGATGTGCGGTTCCGTTACTCAACCGATGCGGCCTACCTCGACACCGGTTGGTTCGTCGATGATGTGCGGGTCAACGGCGCTGAGGCGACGGTGACGAGCGCGGAGGGCGAGTGGTTCGAGACGACGGGACTCCAGGACAACAACTGGACCATCCAGGTGGTCGCCAGCTGTGACCTCACTCCCGGCGTCACGTCACCGTTCGAGATCGCCGATGGCGCTGGCAACTACGTCTACCGGCTCGAGGGCGACAACATCTCCCAGCCCGGATTCAACACCAAGTGCGCCAACGGGCAGGACCGTGACTTCGCGACCCTCGTTTCGAACATGCCGAGCGGCGACCTGATGTTCCTTGACGCGGACTACGTCCTCACCGTCAAGAACACCGGCAACGGCAAGAAGAAGTAAAAGGAACGACAGAAACGGCGCTCTTCCTGAGGAAGGGCGCCGTTTCTCGTCAAACGGATGCCGCGGGCAGGCTACTCGGCGGACGGCCGCTGACGATGTTGCTTGGTTGTCGACCGCCGCCCCTTGGCGGCCAGGCGTCTCCGCTTTGAGCCCTTGGTCGGCTTTGTTTGGCGCCGTTGAGGCCCATCGGGCCGAAGGCCAGCGGCCACGAGCTCGGCAAGCTTGCCACGGGCGACTTCGCGATTGCGCAACTGCGAACGCTGTTCAGATGCAGTGACGGTGATCGTTCCTGCGACGAGCCGAGCGCGGAGCCGCATAAGCAGCCTCTCGCGTTGTGCCTCAGACAGAACCCTGGAATCGCTCACGTTCCACGACAGCTCAACCCGACTGTCCGACGTGTTCACGTGTTGTCCGCCGGGGCCCGATGATCGAGAGAATCGCCAGCTGAGCTCGCCCGCCGGGATCGTGAGTTCGGGCGACACCTCCAGATCCATAAGAGAAGCGTTGCACGGTTCTGTGCGAAGTCACACCGCGGCTAGGAGTCGGCGCCGGGCTCCAGAGAAACGCCCTCGGTTTCCTCAGCCTCTTCGAACGCCTCTTCCGGGTCGGGCAGATCCGGCTCGGGATTGTGTCCGTCCCGAAGTGGGAGGTCGTCAGCCGAGTACCCTTTCGTTCCTTCGCGCTCCTTGGGTCCTCCGAAGTTCGCGCTTCCTGCGTCTGGACTCATGTTCGTCTCCTTGTTGGTTCTTCTGGCCCGGAGACCGTCATCGGGGTCTCACACGCGGCGTCTGCACAGCAGACTGAAACAAAAGCGACGAGAACACAAGAGTCGGGTTAGTCGATCGGCCGGCCCTCGGGGCTGAGCGGCTCAACCGTGCTCGGCAACAGAGCCATGATGATCGAGACCAAGCCAGCGCCGAAGAACAGGAAGTAGTCGACGAGCGTCAGGCCGGTCGGCATCAGGCCAAGCACCCGGTCGTCGAGAAGTCCGATTCCACCGATGACCAGGAGCACGGCGCCAACGAGGAAGAGTGAGCCGCGGAGCAGACCGGGCGAGCTGTCGGTCAGGGCGACGAAGAAGAGAAGAGCCGCGCTCAACAGGTAAACCCAGTCGATGAAAATGTCGACGTTGAGTATCGCCAGCAGATGTTCTCCCTCAATAAAGAGTCCAATCAGGCCGTGGCTTCCAAGAACAATCGCGAGCATCAACGCGTAAATCTTCCCCATGTCGGCTCCTCCCCTTCTCCTGCGTGTTGGTTGTGATGGCTCGATCCGTGTCACCAAACTAGAGAAGCGGCGTTCGCCTGTCGACGCCGTTGACATTCACGATGTCCTCTACGGCGCATGAGAGGGGTGGAATGGTCGCGACTGGCGAGCCGTCCGAATCGAAAGACGCCTGGTGGCGTTCTGCGGTGATCTACGAGGTCTACCCGCGGTCATTCGCCGACTCGACCGGCAACGGGATCGGTGACCTTCGAGGCCTCCGGGAACGGATGCCGTACATCGCTTCACTCGGGGTGGATGGCATCTGGATCACGCCATTCGCGCGTTCCCCGCAGGCCGATCAAGGGTATGACGTCAGTGACTACTGCGACGTCGACCCGCTGTTCGGCACGCTCGACGATTTCGACCGGCTTCTCGCAGAGGCCCACGCGCGGGGACTCCGGGTCCTCGTCGACATCGTTCCCAACCACGCGTCGGTCGAGCATCCGCTCTTCACCGCTGCGGTGGCGGCTGGTCCCGGTTCACCGGAACGGGAGATGTTTCACTTCGCCGACGGCATCGATGACGCCCCTCCCAACAACTGGACGAGCGTTTTCGGCGGTCCGGCCTGGCACCGGGTTTCTCCGGACTCCCCCGACGACCGGCAGTGGTATCTGCATCTGTTCAGCCCGGCTCAACCTGACTGGAACTGGCGTAACCCGGCGGTGGTGGACTACTTCGACGATGTACTGCGGTTCTGGTTCGATCGCGGCGCTGATGGCATCCGAATTGATGTTGCTCACGGTCTGTTTAAGGCTGAAGGCATGCCGGATGCCACGGATGTGCCGCTGGTTCCCGATGGTCTGCGGTCGAATCCGCTCCTGACCGACCAGGAGCCGGTTCACGACGTGTATCGGCGGTGGCGGCGGCTCGCCGATGAGTATTCGCCTGCACGGCTGCTCGTCGGCGAGGTCAATCTCGAACCGGATCGTGCCGCGCGATACACGAGGCCCGATGAACTGCACCAGGCCTTTGCCTTCGCGTTCGCCAGGCTGTCGTGGGATGCCCCGCGCTGGGCGGCCGTCGGCGCTCAACTGGAACAGGCACGGCTCGCTCACGGATCCGCACCGAGCTGGGCGCTGGAGAACCACGACCTCGTGCGCACCGTGACCCGGTTCGGCGGCGGTGAGCGTGGGCTGCGGCGTGCTCGAGCGGCGATGGTCGCCCTGCTCGGGCTGCCCGGTTCCGTCTACCTGTACCAGGGGCAGGAACTCGGGCTGCCCGAGGTGGCCGTCGAGGTGAGCAAACGGGTGGACCCGATGTGGTTGCACAGCGGTGTCGGCCGGGACGGTGCGCGAATCCCGATGCCATGGCGCGTGTCACGGGCCAACACGTTCGGCTTCACCGTTCATGACGACGCCGTTCCATGGTTGCCGGTGCCGACCAATTGGGGTGACTGGTCGGTCGAGCGGCAGGAGAATGATCCCGCCTCGACCCTGAACCTGCTGAGACGCGCGGTGCGCCGGCGCCAGGAACTCCTCGCCACCGGCCAGGTCTGGCCCGATG
>JAZQRG010000116.1:0-3140 GCA_045629445.1 Mycetocola sp.
ACCCGTACCTGTACGAGTACTAGCAGTCGTTCTCCGGTAGCCCGGAGCGAGAAGAAGCACGCCCCCACAAACGGTGGGGGGGGCCTTCTTCGCGCGCTGAAGTGCAGTGCCGATGGCGCAACCGCGCCGACGGCATGGGAGGAAACGCAACCGCGCCGGTGGCACGGAGGAAAATCCCTGGGCTAGGACGCCTCGGCGTCTTCGTCGAGCTCGTCGATCGGCGTGGCGGCGGTCGATGGCCGACGCGAGTCGCCGGCCGGCCGAAGCGGCAGCGGCCCGGGTTCAGCGGCGGCGTCGTCGAGCGTGATGCCGAACAGCGCATCGAGAGCGTCGAGGTACCGCTCGTGATCGCCGGCGCGGGCATGCTCCCGCGCGCGCACCGTCGGGTTGTGAAGCAGTCGGCCCATCATGTGGCGGAGTGCGCGCTCGACGTTCCCGTCGGGATCACGCGGGGCGATCCGTGCGATCTCCTGCTCGAGTACCTCGGTGGCACGCGAGCGAAGTGCGACGACGGCGGGCGCGAGGCTCTGCTCATCGGTGACCGAAGCGAATTTACGGGCCGCCTTGTTGACGATTTGCCGGGCGTGGTCGGTCGCCTGAAGTTCTTCGAGCGGCGCGTGGATGCGAATGGTCTCGAGGTCGAGCAGGTCGACGTGGGACAGCGTCGCGACATCAGGGTCGACGTTGCGCGGCAACCCGAGGTCGATGACGAGCTGGCCGGCGGTGTGGTCGACCGGGCAGCCCGGGGTGCCGTCGATCGGGAATGCGGGGGGCAGCAGCGACTCCAGGTCCCTCCGACCCGCTGTGATCGTTTCAGCGTCAAGGACGAAGCCGGATGCCGTCGTGCAGGTGACGATGACCGTCGCCTCTGCGGCCTCCCGCGGGAACATCTCTGCGTCGACCGGGCGGATGTCGTGGCCGGCAGCAAACTTCGCCGCGCGGCCCGATGGAGAGTACACGGCGACGTCAGTGACACCGCGATCGCGGAGCGCTGCAAGGCTGGCGCCGGCGTAAGCACCGGTACCGATGAGCAGCACTCGAACGCTCGACCAGTCGGTGATGCGGCTCTCGGCGAGGTCGAGGCCGAGGCGCACGATCGAGCGACCGGCGCGACCGAGCGGTGTGTTGTTCTTCACGCCGCGCGAGGTCTGGGATGCCCGCTGGAAGAGTCGCTCGAGGTCGCTCGTTGTTGTTCCCGATTCGCGGGCGAGTTCGAGCGAGCGGCGAACCTGACCCGCGATTTCACCCTCGCCGACGACGACGGATTCCAGCCCGGCTGACACTGCGAACAGGTGGCGGGCGGCCTCTTCGTCCGTGTGGGTGTGCCAGGTCTGGAGCAGGGTGTCCGTAGGAATTCCTGTTGCAGCGCTGACGGCATCCGTCGCGGCCTGAAGGGCGACCTGAGCGCCGGCCGTGACCGGTTCATCGAGGTCGATGTAGGCCTCGAACCGGTTGCACGTTGCGATGACGATGGCCCCTGCGACGCACTCGGTGTGGGTGGTGATGCGTTCGCCGACCGTCTCGGCGCCCGTTGAGAGTCGCTCGAGGAGGTCGAAGGAGGCGTTCTTGTGGCTCGCCGTCAGACACATCAGCACCACCTCAGGATACCCCTTCGAGTCTGAGCGTGCGGTCGGCGGGTGGCGGTGGGCGCCTGCCGGCTGCCACAGAGGACGGCGTTGGCGACGAGGACAGCGGCGATGTACGCGGTGACGAGAATCGCCGTGATGATGCCGCCGCTCCCGATCGCCATTTTCAGTCGACGTCCGGCAGGCGCCACTCCCCGTCCCCGCGGAAGCAGGGTTGTCGCACTGTTGCGGGCGACCGACGGGGTCGCCAACCGACTGTCACGCCACTGTGCCCAGCGATCGATCTTCGAGCTAATGGCAGCCGTCGCAGCGACGAGATTGTGCCAGGTGTCCGGGTCAAGCGTGACGATGTCACGGCTCGATTCGAGGAAGAGCCAGTCGTCGATGATCTCGACGTCGAAACCGCTCACGCGGTCGATCAGTTCAGCCATCACGTCAGGGGTGAACAGGTACAGAGCGTCCTGCTCGTAATCCTTCGGGCAATACAGCGTGAAGTGGTCGTTGAAGTTGCCCTCGAGTGAGAGGGCCTGGGCCTGGGCGGGAACAGTCGACGGCAGGATCCGGCCGTCCTTCTTCGCCACGAGCAGGATGTGGGGGAGTCGTGTCGGGAGCCTGAGCGAACAGATGCCCCCGAAGCCACTGTTGCGGCTGCCGGAAGCAGTGGTCGACAGTGTGTAGTTCGCAAACTCGATCGCGCGGGGAGACACCGGGCGCATCACCCGCGTGAGCACGAGCTCTCCACGTCCTTTCCACGGCGTGAGGTGAGTGCCGGGCATCGGGCCTGGCAGGTAGCTCATCCCGTTCTCGAAGGCGAACTGCGCGAGACGATAGTGCCGCTCGCGACTGCCCCGTTGCGACCGGTGCCGGAAACTTGCCCAGCAGAGGAGTACTCCGGCATACAGAAACAGCCCGAAGATCGCGAACAGCGCAACAAGCTCACTCACCATGTCGGGATTGGCGTCTTCGATCTCCTCGCTGATCCCGAAGGACAGGGCAAACAGCCCGATCGGCATGGTGAACGCACCGATCGGCAGCATGACGCGACGTGCGGCCTCGACGGGATTCCGGACTGACGGATGCTGTGCGGCGAACGCCCGGTAGAACCTCGAGACCACCCGTCGTTTCACCCTGGTCGTGAGCGCGTCGGTGCGCAATCCGGTCCTTCGATCCTCGACCGTTTCCATCCGTGGTTCCCCTGTCGTGCTGTGTTGCGTGATGCCAGTGCCGCTTCAGGCTAGCGGTCTCGCGGCGACGCTCGATTCGCGTCGCGTCGTCGCATGTGGCCAGGTCAGATACTGACCGCGTATAGGAGTGCGAGGGTGAGGACCACCGCGAAGACGCCCGCGAGAATCCCGACGCGACCGCCGAGCATCCGCAGTCGGCGACCCGCGGGTCCACCCTGCCCTGTTCCAGAATTGAGTTCACCGCGAGCGGGGATTAGCGACGCGCTGCCCGTGGGTGTCGTCAGTGAGAACGGGGCCGTTTCACCCCCGGTCTCCCGCCACCTGGCCCACCTGTCGACTTTCGCGGCGATGGCGGATGTCGCTGCGAAGG
>JAZQRG010000117.1:0-2059 GCA_045629445.1 Mycetocola sp.
AGCGCCGGGTGGCCTTGAATCGTTGGCGATAGGGCAGGGGGTTGCGTGGCGCGAGGGGAAGGGTGGCCACCTCGACGGGGTCGACTGTCTGGACCATGATCAAACCGCCCGATTGGGAATTGGATACGTGTCGTACGACCAGTATTTGCCCTGTGATCAGGCCCGACGTGAGTAATCGACTACCTCAATCGGGATCCGGTGAGGATCTGTGACAGTTCTTCGCGGCTGTTGACCCCGGCCCGCTGTGCGGCGCGGTACAGGTGGCCTTCGACGGACCGCACAGAGACGGTCAACCGGGTGGCGATCTCGCTGTTGGACAGGCCGGCTGCAGCCAAGGTGATGATCTCGCACTGCCGAGCCGTGAACGGTACGGTCACCGTTGACTGTAGTTGCGCAGGAGTTGCCGTGTGGCCGCATTCGATGGCCAGGCGGCGGGACATCTCGGAGGCCAGGAGCGCCGATCCACGCCGTTGCCTGCTGGTGAATATCCTGCCTGCCTGTGCCGCGGTGTCTGCGGCAGCCAGCCGGTCGCCCATGGTCTCGTAGTATCCGGCGGCAGCGAGCACGCCGGCCGCATCATCGGTTGCCAGCGCGGCCGCGTGCCGTGCGGCGATGACCGCCCGAGGCCCGTCGACCCGAGAAGTCAAGTCGCCGAGCCGATCTGCCAGGGTGAGGCAGCCCAGTTGGGTGGCGGTCTGTAGCGCCATCACCTCGTAGGCGAATTGGCCGCGGCGCTGTGCATCATCGGCGGATGCGATTGCCAGTTTGATCGCGTGGCTGACCGCACCCTCGACGGCGTGGGTCCACACCGTGGCCAGTGCCAGCCCGGCTTCCATGAAGGTGTACTCGGAAGGCCAGATCTCCGACAGTGTCTGCAGAGTTGTTCGAGCGCTTGATATTTCACCGCTGACGGCCTGCGCTTCCGCCAGCCAGATGAGACAGGCCGGGCTCAGGCCGTGCGGGTTCGATGTGTCGTTCTCGATCCCCACCCGCGTATCGAGGAGTTCGGTGATCGCGGTCTGCACGCGCCCTGTTGCCAGCGCCGCGTGCCCGCGAAGAAACGTCGCCTGGATGTGGGTGGCACCACCGACGTCGCGTGCCACTTCGCTGAATCGGTTGGCCTCGTCGAGGCAGCGGTCGACGCGTCCGGCTGTTCGGCAGGCGCGGGCGTGGATGGCTGCGAGCCAGAACTGGAGTAGTGCTGTCTGCCATGAGCTCTCTGCTCTGACGAAGCCGCGCTGTGCGTATTCGGTTGCGGTATCGCACTTTCCGATGGCTCCGGCGGACATCACCATCGCGGCCGTGGCCATCATGGAGAAGAAGTCGCCGGCACCGGTCTCGGACAGTGACGCCTTCGCGAACCTGATTGCGTCGTTGAGTGATGCCTGCACCGAGAATATGCAGGCGCGCACTGCGTAGAGCTCCGAGCGTACGGCCGGGGTGAGTGTTTCGGGATCGATGTCATCGAGCAGCTCTGATGCTTGAGCAGGGCGGGCGAGCATCCAGACCAGGTTCGCCGCTCGCAAGATGTTCCAGCGGATGAAGTTCGAAAGGCCCGGTTCGGCGGCGTGCTCGGTGAACGCCTGCTCGGCTCGGAGTCCCTGACCGGCCACCACCAGTGTCATCAGGTGGAAGTAGGCATCGTCTGGTGAGATGTCCAGGGCCAGTGCAGATGTGGCAAAGCGGGTGGCCAGGTCGACGTCGAGCGAGAGCAGTGCGATCCGCGAAGCCCGGGCCAGGAGCGGGGGATCGGGACGAAGGTCGGACTCGATCAGGAGTACCGCGTGCCGGAGCACCGCGGATGGCTCCTGGCGGGCACCTTCGGACAGTGTGTTTGCGATCTCTGTTGCCAGGCGCCGGCGCCGGAGGAGACCGAGTTCGGCGCGTCGGACCTCGCCCAGCAGGGGGTGCCCGAGTCGGATGGTGATCGTTCCCGCCGGTGAGGCGCGAGTGCTGAGGGCGCCCAATGATTCCGCGAGTTCCAGCGTCGGCTCGTCGACCAGTGAGGCCAGTTCGGCTGCCGTCAGCGGCTCGCTGACGGCCAGGAGGTCGACCAGAT
>JAZQRG010000118.1:0-1849 GCA_045629445.1 Mycetocola sp.
TCTCGTTTCGCTCGGCTTCTATGGCGTCTCAGGCGACGCCCCCGCAGTTCTGCGGGTGGGGCTCGCGCTCCTCGGCTTCGCAGCGGGTGCGTTCTGCTGCGCCATAGTCGTCGCCTTCGCCGATCGTGCCCACCGGAACTATTCGCGGCGGATCCTTGCGGGGGAATCCGTCATCCTCGTCACTCTGACGGCACTGGCGGCATTCGCCGTCGTGGACGGCATGTGGGTCGCTGTCGCGATCAGTTTCGTCGCCGGCGCGCAGGGCAACGCTTTCCATCGAGAGCGAGGCATGTTGTACGGCAACGTGGCGGTCACCTTCGTGTTGCAGGCCGTCTTCAGCGACTTCGGCAGGGGGATCATGCGGCGCGTGCACGACGACGGCGAACGTCACCTCCTCCCCGCCATGGCATACCTCGCTGTGCTGGTCGGGTTCGCCGGGGGCGGGGCGGTGGGTTTCCTGCTCAACCAATGGTGGGATTCCTCATCGTTGCTCGTAGCGGCCCTCCTCACCGGGCTTCTGGCTGCACTGGCCTCGCCCCGAAAGAGCAACATCGATCCCGCTGAGGGCGTGCCGGGTCCTTGAGAAACGGTCTCGGTGTGCGGCGTGACCTTGGCGCGTTTGCTCAGCTTCCCGGCCCCGACCGCCCCGATTGCGGTCCTGGACTGGGGATCTCACGGATGGTCGACCTTGCCGCTTCGTGGAGACTGACCCTGATGGCATCCCACACGAAAGGACATCGCCGTGCTCACGGGACGGTCGGTCACCACACCACCACCGGTATTGGGTCCACATGAGAACCTGGCGGTCAGGGCACATGCGGCCAATTCCACACCGGCTCACCAGCATGCCAGCGGCGAACTCGGACGCACCATACGCAAAGAGCACGGTGATGCGGTCTGGGACCCGTCAGCCTCGGAGTCTCGTACTGCGACCAAGACAGTCCTCTTCGGTCGGGGGTCCGAACTCCGTGTGCTTGAAGGCTTCCTGGATGGACTGACCCGTACCGCCTCGTCGATGTTGTTGACGGGCGAGGCGGGGAGCGGGAAGAGCGCCCTCCTGTCCGCCGCGGCCGGCATCGCTGCGGACAGGGAAGTGAGCGTGCTCCGGGTGGCAGCGACCAGCAGCGAGACGAGTATCCCTTACGCCACTCTGCATCAACTGCTTCAGCCGGTCGCCCATCGGCTGCGGGAAGTGGAGACCGGGCATCAGACCGCGCTCCGTCGGGCGCTGGGATTCGAGGCCGGCCCGTCCCCCGATCCCCTCGCTCTCTACAACGCCGTCACCGCGCTGCTGCACCTGTCGGGGGGCGGCGCTCCACAGCTTCTGATCGTCGACGACATCGACCGAATCGATCCGCCAACGGCCTCGGTGATGTCGTTCTTGTCACGAAGACTCCGGGGACGTGGAGTGGGGATTCTGGCGTCAAGTCGATCCCGGCCTTCCTTGGCGGCAGATCGGCACCTGGTCCTGGGTCGCTTAGGCGTCGAGGACGCACGGTCGATGCTTCACGCTCTGGAGCCCAGGCTCCCGTCCCACGAGACCTCCGCGATACTGGTGCAGGCGGAGGGAAACCCGTCCGCAGTCGTGCACCTGCTCGCACGCGCCCGCGTCCGCCTGGGCCTACGTGCGGACCCGGGCCCTCGCTTTCCCCAGCAAGAGCTGAGGATAGAAGCCGATGAGGACCTTCCATCGCTTCCTCAGCGCACGCAGCGCGCACTCTTGCTGTTGGCGATCGATGACAAGAGCGACCTTCGCGTACTGCCGAGCGAGAATCTCACGATCGATGATCTTGCCCCGGCTGAACGTTCCGGCATCCTCACGATCGATGTCGAGACCTTGACCGCTCGG
>JAZQRG010000119.1:0-2671 GCA_045629445.1 Mycetocola sp.
GGACCAGACGGTCGGGTCGAGATGCAACCTGATCAGGGAGTCGGCCCACAGCCGAACCTTTACCAAATCTGACATGTCATCACGTTAGCCGTAGCCTCCGACATTGCGGCATATTTCCGATCAGGCCCGTTGCTCAACGAAAGATTCGGTGACGGCAACGGCGATAAGCGCTGACTCAATCTGGTCATCGGACGCCCCGAGTTCGGTGCGCAGGGAGACGGCGCTCCGCAAATCAGCGAGGGCAGAACGGAAGTCACCCTGATCGAAATAGACCCGCCCGCGGTGCTGGAGGGCGAGCGCCTCGTGCAGTTTCCACTCGTGGGTGTGCGCTTCGTTGATGAGTGACGAGAGTTCGTGAATCGCCTCGTCGAAGGCGCCGCGGACTTGCAGGACCTGGGCGCGCAGCATCCGTGGCTGCATCAGTCCCTTGCGATCGCCGGTAAATCGCGCGAGGCGAACACACTGGTTGGCGATGTCGAGAGCGTCGTCGAGCTGGCCAGCGACCTTCAGCAGCCAGGCCTTCTCGCAGAGCGCGCTGAGGCTGCGCATGTCGCCGATCTCCTCGAGGCGTTCTCCAACGGCCTTGAGGTCGACTTTCTCGCGCAGTGTTTTGGCGTCGTAGCCAAGAATGATGCTCAGGGTGTACTCCAAGGGTGGTGCTGCCCGGTGTCGCCGATTTCCCCGGGGCTAGTTCGACTTTAACCCGCGGTGAGCGGGGAGAGGGTGACCTCAACCAGCCTGTCGTCATCCGGCATCGGATTTCCCCTGCCGTCGGTGTTGTTCGTGATGAGCCACAGGGTTCCGTCCGGGCCAGGGACGACATCGCGGATGCGGCCAAACTCTCCGTCGAAAAACGGTTCGGCCGAGATGACGCCTTCGAGCCCGGTGCTGCCCTCGGGAACGTGGACACCATCGAGAATCGACCAGAGTTTCTCGCCGCGAAGGGCAGCCATAAACAGTGTGTTGTCGACGACCGCCAGCCCGCTCGGGCTCGCATCGCGCGTCGACCACTGGAACACCGGGTCGACGAAGTCGGGGTTGCCTTGCTGGCCCTCGACGACCGGCCAGCCGTAGTTCGATCCGGCCTCGATGAGATTGAGTTCATCCCAGGTGTTCTGCCCGAATTCACTCGACCACATCCGCCCGTCCTCACTCCACGCGATGCCCTGCGGGTTGCGGTGGCCGAGCGAGTAGACGGGCGACTCGGGGAACGGGTTGTCCTGGGGAACCTCCCCGGTCGGAGTGACGCGCAGGATCTTGCCGTTCCGAGAGTCCGGGTCCTGTGAACTCTCGGGGTTGCCGGCGTCTCCGACGGTGACGTAGAGCATCCCGTCCGGACCGAATGCAATGCGGCCACCGTTGTGGTTGCCGGCTTTCTCCAACCCGTCGAGCACGACCTCCGCCGTTCCGAGGCTGAGGGAACCGAGCGAGCCGCTCAGCGGCATCCGGAGAACGCGGTTGTCTGTTGCCGTCGTCAGGTAGGCGTAGATCCAGTTGGTCTCGCCGGTCTTGCGTGAGGCCAGGCCCAGCAGCCCACCTTCGCCCGAGGCTTCGACATCGGGGAGAACTGCCGCTTCGCGGAGGTCGCCCGCGATCGTGAGTTCCATGATCTGGCCGGTGTCACGGTAACTGATGAGGGTGCTGTCGCCGAGCGGGAGGATCGACCACGGCGCCTCAAGCCCCGTCGCGAGGACTGTGGTCTCGCCGGTTGGTGTGACGGGGCCGGCCGAGGTCGGCGCTGGAGCCGGTGTTGTCGCTGGCGACCCGGAGCTACGCGGAACCTGCGGTTCGCTCACCGTGCATCCCGCGAGCAGAAGTGCAACGGATGCTGCCGCGAGGGCGGAGAAGGCGATGCGGCGTGCCATGTCAGCTCCCGGACTTCACCTGGAAGATGCTTCTCGCCGGTGGGGGAGACGGGATGGCTGTCGCATCCGTCATCACAGGAGCGCCGGCGACGAATTGCTTGAGTTCGCTGCCGTAGACCGCCTTGGCCGGGTGTGGCCCTCCGGCGAGCAGCCGCGGGATGAAGTCCATCGGCAGGTCGGCGTTCGAACCGACGAGAACGAGGTTGCCGAATCGCCTGCCCTTGAGAATTTGGGTCTCAGCGAGCACGGCGACGCTCGACACTGCGGCGTTGAGCGTCGCAACCTGGTTGCGCGCGAAGGCGAGGCCGGGCCCGTCTGCCACGTTGACGACGATGACGCCGTCCGGCGCCAGGAGAGCGGATGCCGCCCGATAGAACTCGAGGCTCGTCACGTGAGCAGGCGTGCGGGCTCCGGAGAAGATGTCGACGATGACGAGATCGACGGTGCCTGCGAGACCGCCGGGGAGGCGGCCGAGCACCTCGCGGGCGTCGCCGTACCGGACCCGGATCGCGGCGCGCTTCGGCCAGGGCAGGTGCTCACGCACGAAGTCGACCAGGTCCTGTTCGATCTCGATGACCTGCTGGCGGCTGCCTGGCCGGGTGGCTTCGATGTAACGGGGGAGGGTGAGCGCTCCGGCACCGAGGTGAACGGCGGTGATCGGGGCGCCGGGATCCCGGAATTCGTCGATCACGTGTCCGATGCGCTGGACGTACTCGAAGAACAACTGGGTCGGATCGTCGATGTTGACGTGCGACTGGGGTGTGCCGTCGACGACGAGCTGAAAGCTGCCCGGAGTGAAGCGATCG
>JAZQRG010000120.1:0-4809 GCA_045629445.1 Mycetocola sp.
CGGGACCGCACGTCGATCGAGTATCCGCCCGGGGTGTCGTACCACCGGGTGCCCTGTCCGTAATACCCGCCACCGGGAGCGGCACCGAGGCCCTCGATCTCGAGGTTCGACGCGAGGTCGTCGAGGCTCAGGTCGCCGAAGGTGAGGAGCGGGGCGGCGCAAATGCGGACAGCGTTGTAGCCCCGGGAGGCGGCATCCGCTACCGCGCGATCGATGTCCTCGTATGGCTCGCCGACGCCTGCCCTGGTGTACCAGGAGAAGTCGAAGAGCGTGATGGCGAGGCGCTGGGGGAGGTGTGCCGGGACGGTACCGGTGAGGGAGGTCGTGTCCGTCACCGCGTAACCGGAGCCCAGGTATCGCTCGGTCATGCTCGTTGTCCTTCGATGGTTTCGATTGTTTCCGCGCTGAGGGTGCGGCCGTCTGCGGCGAGCTGCCTGAGCCGCTCGACCTCGACGCGCCGGTCTGCCGCCGTGCCCGAGTCGAAGAGCAGGAGCTCCGGAAGGGACGTGGCGAAGTAGTCGACAGTCCCTGCCGTCGCCTCGATTTCGGCTGCGCGCGCGTCGAGCGAATCCCACACAGCAGCAGCGTCGTCGTGCTCGCCGAGCCGGCAGTGCGCGACACCGATCCAGTATGTCGCCTCGGAGACCGGTACGTCCGCGGCGAGTGGTCCCGTGCCCGCAGCGGCTGCTCGCCAGGCGTCGGTCGCGGAGTCGACGTCGCCGTCATCGACCAGGGCGTCACCGAGCAGGACGAGGCGTTCGGCGAGCGGATCTGCGGGGTGGCGGCCCTCACCGAGGCTCTCCGGCGGGACGATCCCTGAGCGTACGAACTCAGCGACCGGGCGTCCGGCCGCACGGTCGAGCCGCGCGATAGTGAGCGTTGCCCGGTCGAACGCGGCAAGAACGCGGCCCTCTCCGCCCTCGAACGGCTGGAAGCCGCGGCTGAGCAGGAGGGCGAGTGCAGCTTCGGGCAGTCCGGCATCCAGCAGCAGTGTCGCGTATTCAACCGCGAGGTCGTCGCGCTCGAGGACACCGGTGCCCGCCGCTTCGATCGCCGCGATCCGCTCGGTCGTGTTCACGCCGCGGAGCTTCGCGAGCTGGTCCCGCTCGAAGATGAGCCGCGGATCGGCCGGGCTGAGGGAGAGTGCGCCGGCGTAGAAGGCATCGGCGGCGTCGAGGTCCCCGCCCGTATTGACGGTCGCGACACCGGCGTTGCGCCAGGCCACCGGGTCAGTCGACCCGAGCGCTGTCGCACGGGAAAGGTGCCGCAGCGCGTCGTCGATGCGTCCCGCGTCGAGAAGCCAGGTTCCGAGCAGTCCGTGAGCGGTGGCATCCGTGTCGTTTGCGTCCAGCGCGGCCACGAGGGCGTCGTGTTCGTCGAGGCCGTACGGGAAGGCATAGGTCGTGTCGAGTGTGCCCGCCCGCGCCCGCTCGGCGGTGGCGTTGGTGTTGTCGCAAGTCGCGGCGAACCACGAGGCGCGGAGGTACGCGGCGAGGGGAGCGGGGTTGCCAAGCGGACCAGGAGTCACGTCGTGGAGCGTTTCGGCGAGCATGATCGCGTCGCCAAACTCTCCGAGCCTGGCCAGTTCGACCGCAACGGCGAGGCGGGTCTTCGGGTCGACGCTGTCGAGGGTGCCGGACAGGTGACGCGCGAGCGGGTCGAGCCCGTCGAGCGCGATCGCGGCGTCGAGTGCCTCCTTCGCTGCGGCTTCGCGGCCGAGCCGGCGCAGTGCGATCGCGGTCAGGGTGTGTGGTGCGACGGCCTCGGTGTCGAACCGGGTGGCGAGGCCGGCCCGGGTGATGCACTCCTCGGTGTCGCCGGTGCGAGCTGCCAACCGTGCCAGTGCGAGGTGGGCGGCATGCGCCCACTTGCCGTCCCAGGTCGCTTTGGCGAAGCGCTCGCGGGCGCCGTCCAGGTCTCCCGTTCGTTCGAGAGCCAGTCCGAGCCGGTAGCTCGTTTCAGCGTCGGCGGGGTTGAGGTTGCGCGCCGTGAGTCGTTCGGTCGCCCGCTCGAATGAGGTGATGGCATCCGTGTATTCGCCCCGCGAAAACTGGATCGCGCCGACAGCGGTGTTCGCCCGCGCATCGAGCGGGTCGCGGCGAAGCGCCTCGTCGAAGTAGGCGCGGGCACTGCGGGTGGGGTGGCGGTTCTGGCTGAGGTGAACGCCGGTGAGGTAGAGCTCGTCGGCGCTCGCGATGTCGGCCGGAAGCGGCGGCTCGGTTGCCGACGCTGGTTCTGAGTCGTCGGTACTTGGCGGGCGCGGGGTCCAGCGGATGAGCACGCGAGCGGATGTCGTCACATCGAGGGTGAGATCGTGCGGTTCGGTGTCAGCGGACACCGGGACGGTGGCGGTGAATGCCCTTCCCGGTTCGAGGAACCTGTGCCATTCGCCAAGCACCTCGGCGCCGCGGCTCAGGCGCACTGTCGCGTTCTCGTGAACGGCGGTGACGACAACGCCGAGCGTTGCCGTGCCGTCAGCGACCTCGAGGTTGACCGCGGCATCCCGGGTCGCCTGCGTCGCGGGCCCAATGTCCTGGATGGGATACCAGTACTGGCTGAACACCCGGGTCTCGCCGGGCATGAGCGAGCTGAAGTCGGGCTGGTTGTCGGTGAAGACACCGGCCATGAGCTCGACGTACGGGCCGTCGGTGTCGGTGAGGTGCCGGTCCCAGGCGTGGCCGACCGGGCCGTTGCCCCAGGTCCACATCTTCTTCCCCGGCGCCACGGTGTGGTCGGCCCAGTGTACGAAGCCGGCGTGAGCGTCGTGGTCATAGCCGCCGAAGAAATCGTCTTTCGTGTCGACGATCATGTACGAGGTCGGCACTCGCACGTTCCCGTAGAAGTCGAGACGATCGGCATCCGTCGACTCCGTTTCGGCAAGCTCGGGGTAGTCGACGCCGTAATAGGGGCGGTCTGCCCGGGGGAACGCGGTGATTGCACGGCGGGCGTGGTCGGCGACGTGCGTCACATCGGTCGGGAAGAACGACTGGTAGTTGTCGTGCGAGCGGGCAGCGACATTGGCCCACCAGAGGAACGTCTGCGGTTCGTCGGTGCGGTTGTTCAGTCGCCCGGTCACCTCGATGAGCGTGCTGTCTCCACGCAGACGGATGCCGTGGCTCCCCTTCATGCGCTGCAACGGGTCGATGTCGCTGTGCCAGACCGTGACCGAGTCACCGTCGCGCTCGATCGACCAGTCCATCGGCAGGAACGTTGCGGGGCGGTGGTGCTGCGGCCAGTTGAACTCGACGCCGCCGGAGATCCAGGGTCCTGCGAGGCCGACGAGCGCCGGCTTGATGACGTTGTTGCGATAGAAGAAGTCGTAGTCGCGGGTCTTGTCGTAGCCGATGTGGATACGGCCGCCGAGCTCGGGCAGCAGGACGAGGCGCACCCACTGGTTCTCGATGTGTACCGCTTGCCAGGTGCGCGCAGACTTTTCAGGGGAGATGCGGTCGGTGAACGGGATGGGGTACACCTTGCCGCTCGACCCCTGATAGACCCGCCGGTCGAGGAAGAGTGGATACCGATCCGGCGCGGCCGGTTCGTAGGTGTCGATCGAGATCGGCTCCGAGCAGCACGCGACCCCGCCGGCGGCGGGTATCGCGCGCTGGTCATCGGGTGCGTCTGGCAGGGCAATGGTGCTGGGCGTCGATGTACTCACCCGCACAACGCTACGGGTGCCACCGCGGCCGCACCATGCCGGTTGTTCGCAGAAAAATGGACAAACCGCTTCTGTGAAAGGATTGCTGGCATGGATCTGAAAGACGGCTTTGCGAATCAGCGGATGGTTGTCGTTCCACGGCCTCTTCTCGGTGAGGCGCTCGACGCGCCGGTGACGCGACGCCTTGTGGTGACGGATGCCGGATACTTCCCCGGTGCGCAACGGCACCGGCGGGAACGCCCCAGCGGCATCGACGAGACGATCGTCATCGTCTGTGTGAGTGGCATCGGCTGGGTCGAAGTGAACGGGGAGCGCACGAGGGTGTCGCCGTCGACTGCCGTGGTGCTTGATCGTCGCGTTCCGCACGCGTATGGAGCATCCGATGGTTCGCCGTGGACGATCTGGTGGTGTCACCTGAGGGGAACCGACGCCGCAGAACTCGTCGAGGCTGTTGGTGTCACGCCGACCCGACCGACGCTGACACTGCGGAGCGCCGACCGGGTGACAGCCTTGCTCGACGAGATCGTCAGCTCGCTCGAGAAGGACACCTCCCCGGCACGGCTGCTGTCAACGGCGGGGATGGCCTGGCGGCTCATGACGCAGCTCGCCGTCGACCGGAAGCTGCCCGAACAGGGCGAGCCGATCGAGCGCGCCATGCGGTATCTCGCCGAGCGGGTCGATGGCAATATTCAGGTCCCCGAGCTTGCCGCTCTCGTCGGTGTCTCGGCGTCTCACTTGAGCACGTTGTTCCGTCAGGCAACGGGAGGCGGCGTGCTCGCCCACCACACCGCACTCAAGATGGCGCTCGCCCGTCGGCTGCTCGACACGACCTCGCTCGGGATCGCCGAGGTCGGACGCGAGGTTGGCTATCCCGACCAGTTCTACTTCTCCCGGCAGTTCCGGCGGGTGCACGGGCAGAGCCCGAGCGCGTACCGGGCGCAGCGGAAAGGCTGAGCCACCGCACTCGATGAACCGGGCGCTCAGAGCGCCAGCTCGCGCCACACCGTCGACTCGACCCTCGTCACGCGCGTGAGCGCCTCGAGCGGCCCGTCCGTGAGACGCCGCCGCCGCTCAGCCTCCTCGGGCAGGTGGACCGGCGACTCTGGCGACAGCGGAATGATCGAGACGGTGACCTCGGCGCCCGGCGAAAC
>JAZQRG010000121.1:0-2841 GCA_045629445.1 Mycetocola sp.
GAGCACGGTCCTTCGCACCCTTCGTGATGAGCCCCGCCGGTGTAAGTCCTTCGCGTTCTCCGTCGCATTTGTCACGCCGCGGGCCATCGCGCTCTTGAAACAGGAACTCGTCGAGTTTCAAGGGTCCGGACAGATCGTGACGTCGGACTATCTCGGATTCAATAGCCCGGAAGCGTTCGCCGAGCTTCTCAATCTCCAGCGGCTCGGAATCGACGTCCGTCTTCACTCGTCGACGTCTTTCCATCCCAAGGGCTACGTCTTCCATCACGAGCACACCGTCACCGCAATGATCGGCAGCGCGAACCTCACCGAGAATGCCCTGGCGCGAAACACGGAGTGGAATCTCAAAGTCTCCGCCGCTGCCACGAGCGATTTGGCCGATCAGCTGGAGCGGCTTGTCGCGGAGCAGCAGCAGAACTCTGTGCCACTCTCGCAGGAATGGCTGAACCAGTACGCCGCGCGCTACACCCGCCCGCCTGCTCCGATTCGGCCGTCAGACCACGAAGGTGCGGCAACCCGACTCCAGCCCCACGCAACGGCTGAGGTCGTACCTAACTCCATGCAAGAGCAGGCGCTGACGGCTCTTGCGATGGTTCGGGACGCCGGAGAGCGACGCGCGGTCGTCATCTCGGCCACCGGCACGGGTAAGACCATCCTTTCCGCGCTAGATGTCAGAGCGTTCCGGCCCAGGCGCCTGCTGTTCCTCGTGCACCGCGAGCAGATCCTCGACCGCACCATCGAGGAATACAAAAAGGTCTTGGGTGGTCCGCCCTCAGATTTTGGGAAGTTAGCCGGTAGCTCCCGCGAGAGTTCAGCCAGGTATCTCTTCGCCACGGTCCAGACCTTCTCTCGAACTGAGACCCTCGAGAAGTTCTCACCGGATGAATTCGAGTACGTCATTGTCGACGAAGCCCACCGGGTGGGTGCGGTCTCGTATCAACGCATCATTGACCATCTGACTCCGCGATTCCTCTTGGGAATGACAGCGACGCCGGAACGCACCGACGCCTTCAACGTCTTCGAGGTGTTCGACTACAACGTCCCGTACGAGATCCGTTTGCAGCACGCGCTCGAGGCCGACATGCTCTGCCCCTTCCACTACTACGGCATCGCTGATGCCACCTTCGATGACGGGCAAACCGTGACGAGCGAGACCGATCTCTCGCAGCTGGTCACGCCGGAGCGTGTTGAACATTTGTTAGAGGCCCTGGGGACGTACGGCCAAGCCGGCGTGCCACCGCGCGGACTGATCTTCTGCGCTCGGAAGTCCGAGGCGCAAGCGTTGTCTGCGGCACTCAACAGCCGGGATTTCCGAGGCGGCCGACTACGCACCGTTGCTCTCACCGGCGAGGACGGAGTCCCCGAACGCGAGGCAGCTGTCGAACTACTGGAACGCGGAGAACTCGACTACGTCCTTTCGGTCGACGTCTTCAATGAAGGTGTCGACATTCCGACGATCAACCAGGTCGTGATGCTGCGACAGACTCAGTCGGCCATCGTTTTTGTTCAGCAGCTCGGGCGCGGTTTACGCAAGGCACCCGGCAAAGAGTCTTTGGTCGTCATCGACTTCATCGGGAACTACTCCAACAACTACCTGATTCCGATCGCCCTATTCGGGGACAACTCCCTCAATAAGGAGTCGTTGCGTAAGAACCTGATTGCCGCGGAAGAGATCGGCGTCTTACCCGGCCTATCAAGCATTCGGTTCGACAAGGTAGCCCACGAACGCATCCTCAAGTCCATCGCTCAAACGAGTCTCGACAGCATGCAGCAACTGAAGTCCGCTGTCCTGGAGATGCGTAACCGCCTTGGGCGAGTCCCCACACTTCGCGACTTTCTGCGATTTGAATCGGTCGACCCAGCTGTGCTCGCGACGAAGAAAGAGCACTACCCGGCCCTACTCAAGTCGTTGCGAGTGGACGACTGGATTCCCGGAGATGTCGAAAGCAAACAACTTCACCTGCTTTCCCACGAAGTCCTGCCCGCCAAGCGACTTCACGAGTTCGTCCTGCTTCGGCGATTGGTTGACGTGGGCTCCTTGACGGTCGATTCCGCTGCCATGGCGCTGCAGGCGGCCGGGCTGAGTGGCGAGGAGCGCCAGGTTCAAAGCGCCCTCGCCAGCCTGACCGTGACTGGCTTTTCGCAACAACTCACGCGCCGATTCAGCGAACCCCTCGCGCGACGCGGCCCCGACGGGCACGTACGGGTCTCTCCGTCGTTCGCCGCCTCCTTGTCGCGAGACATGCGATTCGCATCGGCCGTGGAAGATCTGCTGAGCACGGGGGAACGGCTCACCCTGGACAGGTACGACCTCTCGCGCCCGTTTACGCCTGGTCGTCAGTACACCCGTTCGGACGCGGCGCGTCTTCTCGGTTGGCCGCGCGCAAACGCGTCGACCATCTATGGCTACAAGACCGACGTTGAGTCCGGGGTGTGCGCCAACTTCGTCACCCTCCACAAGTCCGCCGATATTTCCGCGACAACGGCTTACGAGGATGAATTGCTGGACACGAGGACCATGCGTTGGTTCACGCGCAGCCGCCGCACCTTGCAGAGCAAAGAGGTGGCGCCGATCGTCGACAACACGGTGGACATGCACGTCTTTGTTCAGAAGGACAACGCCGACGATTTCTTCTACCTCGGTCTTGCGGATTCCGAGGCGGCGGAACAGACCACCATGCCGGGGCGATCCGAAGACATCGTTCGCATGATCCTGCGGTTCCGGGAGCCGATCGACGCAGCCTTGTTCGACTACTTTCATCCGCTCATTACCGCGTGAGCCCGCGAACGATTCCGTCACTGATCTGAGCTGAGGCTTCGATGTGCCCGCTTTCGGCGAGC
>JAZQRG010000122.1:0-3337 GCA_045629445.1 Mycetocola sp.
CGCCAACGAAATCATCGCGAACGGCATGGTCGATGTGCAGATGGCCGAGCCGAGCGCCGTCGAAACCTATGATTTCCGCACCCACTACGTCAACGACCTCGGCACGATCATCGGCATGGATGCCATCCGCGATTCAGGCATCCGGATCGGCGCAGACCCGCTTGGCGGCGCAAGCGTGAGCTATTGGCAGGCCATCGCTGACAAGTACAACCTCAACCTCACCGTCGTGAACCCCCACGTCGACCCGGCCTGGGGATTCATGACACTCGACTGGGACGGAAAGATCCGCATGGATCCGTCGAGCTCTTTCGCCATGGCATCCGTTCTCGCCCACAAGGACGAATACGACATCCTCACCGGAAATGACGCGGATGCTGACCGGCACGGCATCGTCACTCCCGACGGCGGACTGATGAACCCGAACCATTTCCTCGCCGTCGCGATCGACTACCTCTACCGCAACCGCTCGGGCTGGGACCAGGGCGCGAAGATCGGCAAGACGCTCGTCTCAAGCTCGATCATCGACCGGGTGGCCGACTCGCTCGGCCGAACCCTGTGGGAGGTGCCGGTGGGCTTCAAGTGGTTCGTGCCAGGGCTCATCGACGGCTCGGTAGGCTTCGGCGGCGAGGAGAGCGCAGGTGCGAGCTTCCTGCGCAAGGACGGGACCGTGTGGACGACGGACAAGGACGGCATCCTGCTGTGCCTGCTCGCAGCGGAGATTCTCGCCGTGACCGGCAAGACGCCGTCTGAGCTTTACCGCGAACTCACCGACAAGTTCGGTGACCCGGTATACGAGCGTGTGGACGCTGCGGCGACCAAGGCGCAGAAGGCAGCGCTCGGCAAGCTCGACGGCGAGGCGATCACGGCAACGGAGCTCGCCGGTGACCCGATTATCGCGAAGCTCAGCACGGCGCCAGGAAACGGCGCCGCGATCGGCGGCGTCAAGGTCGTCACCGATCGGGCGTGGTTCGCCGCGCGGCCAAGCGGGACCGAAGACGTCTACAAAATCTATGCGGAGTCGTTCGCAGGCCCGGAACACCTGGCACAGGTGCAGGCCGAGGCGAAGCTCATCGTCGACGCTGCGCTCGGCAGCTAACCCTCGCGGCGAAAAGCATCGGTTGCGGTCGAGAGCATCAGGCGCAACCGGTGCTTTCGAACCGAGTTGATGCTCTCGCGGCTACAGCCCCAGTTCGGTCAGTTCCTCGTCCATGCGCTCGGCTATAGCGGCGTGCCCAGCGTCATTGGGGTGGATGCCGTCGCTCGCCATCCACTCCGGGTGCCCTTCGAGCCAGTGCGAGGCTCCAGCGATGTAGTCCGCGTCGACCTGGGTTGCGGCATCCTTCACCCATCCGATGATGGTCTCGACTGTGTCCGGCCGATCGTCGCTGTACCAGAACGGTTCAACAACGACGAGGTGAGCGTCGGGAAGCTCATCAGCGAAGGTGTCGATGTCGTCGGAGATCGCCTTCTCAAGATCTTCGGCTGACTCGGCGGGGAGGAAGTTGTCGTTGAGGCCCATCGTGACGATCACAACGTCTGGCTCTTCAGCGACGATAAGTTCGACCAGGTCATTGGGAATCAGATCCCGGTTGTTAACGAAGCCAAGCCCAGGAACGCTCGGGTTGAGTTCGATCCAGTTGCGCTCGTCTGAAATCAGCGTCGACCAGCGCAGAGTCGGGTCGGTCGCCCCGTCGCCGTGGGTATACGAGTCACCGTAAAACGCGGCGACCGGTCGGTTCGAGTCCTCGAGGGACGGTTCAGGGCCGACCGGAGAACACCCGACGAGCCCACCAACGCCTGCGGCAAGAAGGAGCGCGCCGAAAAGGCGTGCGGTTGAGCGAGTGGAGCGGGGCATGCAGGGAATCCGTTCGTGAAAAATCGCGAGGGGCGCCCTACGCGGGGATGCTCCAGAACCACGCGTTTCCGCCCGGGTGCTCAACGGTGATCGTGTTGTCGAGGTCGCGGTAGTCGAAGTCCTTGTTGTGACCGACCAGCTGAATCACCGTCCGGTCGCCCTCGGTGAAGACCTTCGACACGATCATGACGTGGTCGGGCGTGTCATTGAGGTTCCAGTCGAACATGGCGACGTCGCCGACCTTGACCTTGTCGCGCTCGTCGAGGGTCAGTCTCGTGGCTTCGGGGCCCTTGGAGCTGGCGAACCAGTCGTCCATGGCGGGCACATAGCCCCAGGTGGGCGTCCACTTGGCGCCGGCACCCTTGTTGTGCCAGGCGTCCGACTGCTCCCAGCCCCGCTGGATGAGGGTCTGGCTCACGAAGTTCGCGCAGTCACCACCGACCGGGTTGAGGTTGCCCCACTCCGCTTCGTTGTACGCGCTCCAGTGCGTCATGGCGTATGCCATCTGGGCATCGACGCCGGTCTCGACGGCATACGTAAACGGCACGCCAGACGCGATCGGGGTGTCGCCCTCGAGCACGACGATGTCGGCGGCGGTCGGCTGATAGTTGACCGCCGCAGGGACGACGAAGCTGAGTGCGGTGTCATCCTTCACCGTGACATCCGTCGCAGGAATCCCGCCAACGGTCACCGCGGTTGCGTCCTTCAGACCTGCACCCTGTGCGGACACCGTCGTTCCGCCCGTGACCGAACCTGTGGCAGGTTCAAGAGCGCTGACCTGGCTGACCGCTTCGGGCGCAGCCGAGACCGACGGCTGTGGTCGATCGCCGAGAGACGCGGTCGAACCCGCCTCTGTCGCGCACCCTGCCACGACCGCGGCGATCGCGACAATGCCCGCAACCACCGCGAAGCGGCGCTTCTTCACGCGGGGACTGGCTGACGAACGCGGGTTCTGCACAAAAATTCCTTTGATTGGCGGCGGTAGCTCCATGGTAATCGACCCCGATCAGAGAACCTTCTGAGACACGTTCTTGACAAGGGTGGGAGGGTCGCGTAGCTTGGCCTCTAAATCGTGAGAGCGCTCTCAGACCTAAAAATGAGAGCGCTCTCAAGAATCCCATTGCACCAGTCCACGCACACACAAAGGAGTGACCGTGACTCTCTCACGCCGCACCAGGCTCGCATCCGGCATCGCCGGCGCCGCAGCCTTCGCACTGCTCGCCACCGGCTGCGCCTCAGGAGGCGCCGACTCGGCAGACGAGAAAATCGAACTGTCGATCACCACGTTCGGCACCTTCGGCTATGACGATCTCTACGACGAGTACGAGAAAGCCAACCCGAACATCACCATCAAGGCTGACAACATCGACACGGGTGGAAACGCCCGAACGGATGCCTTCACCAAGATCTCCGCCGGCTCCGGCCTGACCGACATCGTCGCCATCGAAGAAGGCTGGCTCGGGGCGATCATGGAGGTCTCCG
>JAZQRG010000123.1:0-1636 GCA_045629445.1 Mycetocola sp.
AGACGGCGAACACTCCGGCACCGATCATGGAGCCGAGGCCGATAAACACGGCGTCGCCGAGGCCGAGCCGGCGGGCGAGGGGAGAGTTCGAGCTCACGCGGATAACTCAACCACACCCCGACCGCAGCGGAGCCGAGCTACACCGGCAGCTCGTCGAGCTCCTCGTCGTCCTTCCCGTCAGATACTCCCGTTGCGAGCGTCTCGCCGCGGAAGAACGCCGGCCGCCGGATGGCCTGGATGATCATGATCACGATGCCTGACACGATCACGGCCATACCGAGGATGAAGACCAGTCCAACTCCGCCGATGTTCGATCCCGAGCCGTATTCCGGGTCCATGCTCTCGATAATCGTCGTGAAGAAGAGCACGGCGAGGATGATCCCACCGACGAGCGGGAACAGCAGCATGAAGAAGAAGTTCCTCGCCGACGCGAAGAGCTGCCTGCGGAAGTACCAGACCGCAGCGAAAGCGGTGATGCCGTAGTAGAAGCAGATCATCATGCCGAGGGCGGTGATGGTGTCCCAAAGCACGTCTTCGGAGATGAATCGCATGATCGCGTAAAACCCACTCGCAACGAGGCTGGAGACGATGGTCGCGAATCCCGGCGTGAGGAACCGGGGGCTGACCCGGGAGAAGCGCTCAGGCAGCGCACCGTAGTGACCCATCGCGAGCAACGTCCGCGCCGGCGACACGAAGGTCGACTGCAGGGATGCCGCCGAGCTTGAGAGCACCGCGATCGAGACGAGGATGGCGAGCGGGCCAAGCACCGGGCCGGCGAGCGCGAAGAACACGTTGCCCTGGATCTCTTCGTTGCCGAGCCCGAACTCCCCCGTCCCGATGCCGGCAAAGCTGATCGACGCCGTCGCGATGAGCAGGTAGAGCACGACGATGATGAGAACGGTGAGCGTGGCGGCACGGCCTGGCGTTGACCTCGAACCTTTCGTTTCCTCGTTCATCGTCAGCGTGACATCCCACCCCCAGAAAATGAAGATCGACAGGGAGAGGCCAGCGGCGAATGCGCTGAACGACTCGACGGCGAACGGGTTGAACCACTCGAGGCTCACCGGAACCGCGTCGAATGCGGTGCCGTTGGCAACGTGGACGAACGCGGCGATACCAAAGAGCACGAGCACGATCAGCTGGAATCCGACGAGGACGTACTGCACCTTCTGCGTCGTCTGCATATCGCGGTAAGAGATCGCCGTCGCCGCGAACATGAACGCCAGGCAGGTGACGACGTTGATGACCGGGTTGAGCGCGAGGTCGGCAAGGTCGGGGTTGCCGAAGATCTGTGCGAGCAACAGGTAGAAGAAATCGACGGCGATGCCGGCGAGATTCGACAGCACGAGGATGGTGGCAGCGATCAGTCCCCAGCCGGCCATCCAGCCGATCCACGGGCCGAAGGCGCGGGTCGCCCAGGTGAACGAGGTGCCACTGTCTGGCATCGCCCGGTTGAGTTCGCGGTAGCCGAACGCGACGAGCAGCATTGGGATGAAGCCGACGAGGATGATCGCCGGCACCTGCAGTCCGACTTCTGACACCGTCGGGCCGAGCGCCGCCGTCATCGTGTACGCCGGGGCGATGCACGAGATCCCGATGACCACCGCACCGATCAGGCCGACCGAACCGGCGCTGA
>JAZQRG010000124.1:0-1873 GCA_045629445.1 Mycetocola sp.
GGAGAAGTTCCGGCAGCGGAAGCCCGAGCTCGTGTGGGCCGTCACCCTCGACGACTTCGCCGCCCTCGCGACACTCGCCCTGACCCCGCGCGAGATCCCCGTCGTCGGCCTCGACCACCTGCACGCACCGCTCATCAGCATCCGCGAACAGGCCGCACACGTCGTCGCGCTGCTCAAGCACGGCGAACCGATGACGTTCCGCCAGCTCATCGCCGGGGCCGACGCAAAGGGCGTCATCATCGCCCGGTTCCTCGCCGTGCTCGAGCTCTACCGTCGGTCAGCGCTGAGCTTCGAACAACTCGAACCGCTCGGAGAACTGACCCTCAAGTGGACCGCAGAGAACTTCACCGAAGAGACCCTCGCCAACCTGGGAGCCGACTATGACAATTGACACCGGAACAGTCGAGAACGCCCCGATCACGGATGCCACGCCAGCGGATGCCACGGACGTCACCGCCGCAGCCCCACCGGTCGCCGACGTCGAACGGGCACTCGAAGCCATCCTGATGATCGCGGACGAACCGCAGAGCATCGTGAGCCTCGCAACGGCGCTCCGCCAGCCCGTGAAAACCGTGCAGGCAGCCCTGGCCCGTCTTGTCGCCGACTTCGACGGCGTCGACGGTTCAGTGCGCCGCGGATTCGAGCTGCGCGAGGTCGGCGGCGGCTGGCGCATCTACGTGCGAACGGAGTACGACACCGTCGTCACCGATTTCGTCGCGAGCGAGAACCCGAGCAAACTGTCACAGGCAGCACTCGAGACCCTCGCGGTCATCGCGTACAAGCAACCCATCACCCGCGGCGCGATCGCCTCGATCCGCGCCGTCAACGTCGACTCGGTCGTCCGCACCCTCGCCGGTCGCGGGCTGATCACCGAACTGTTCACCGACAGTGAGACCGGCGCCATCAACTACGGCACCACCGACGTTCTGCTCTCACAGCTCGGCATCAACTCGATCGACGAACTGCCCCCTATTTCACCCCTGCTCGCCGACGGCACCGAAGGATTCGACAGTGACTTCCGATAACACCACCCCCGCAGAGGACTTCCCGTCCGACGCACCCGAACAGCCCGAGAAGCCACGGTTCGACCCGTTCGAACCGGAGGGTGTTCGCCTGCAGAAGGTCCTCGCGGCCGCTGGCGTGGCATCCCGCCGCGTCTCAGAGCAGTACATCGTCGAGGGCCGTGTGCGCGTCAACGGCACCGTCGTGCGCGAGCTCGGTCGTCGCATCGACCCCGAGAACGACCTCGTCGAGGTCAACAACGTTCCGGTGCAGCTCGACACGACCAAGCGTTACGTCGTGCTCAACAAGCCCGTTGGCGTCGTCAGCACGATGGCGGACGAACGCGGTCGCGCCGACCTCACCCAGTACACGACCGGCTACGAAGAGCGCCTGTTCAACGTCGGGCGCCTCGACGCCGAGACCAGCGGATTGCTCATCCTGACCAACGACGGCGACCTCGCGCACATGCTCGCGCACCCGTCATTCGGCGTGCTCAAGACCTACATCGCGAAGGTCTCCGGCCGGGTCACCGCCCAGGACATCGCCACCCTCATGCGCGGCGTCGAGCTCGAAGACGGCGTCATCGCCGCAGACAAGGCCCGCCTGCTCGCCGGTCAGAGCACGGGAGACAGCAGCCTCGTCGAACTCACCCTGCACTCGGGCAAGAACCGCATCGTACGACGGATGCTCGCGGCCATCGGCCACCCGGTCCTCGAACTGGTTCGCCGTCAGTTCGGCCCGGTGTCCCTCGGCACCCTCCGCCCCGGCCAGACCCGCGAACTGACTAAAGTTGAACTCGGTGAGCTCCTGACCATCTCGCGCGAGGTGACGAAGCTCGACAAGGCTGAACGCGACGCCGAGCGCGATGCCG
>JAZQRG010000125.1:0-29709 GCA_045629445.1 Mycetocola sp.
CCCAGGTACTGCTGACCGGGGTATTGCTGACCTGGGTACGGCTGCGCGCCATACTGCTCACCGGGGTTCTGCTCACCGGCATACTGCTCACCGGGATACGGCTCACCGGGATTCGGCTGCGCGCCATACTGTCCACCCGAGTACTGCTCACCGGAGTACTGCTCACCGAGATATTGCCCTGCCGGGTACTGCTGCGGCGAATCTGAATAGTGTTGCGTCTCATAGTGCTGAGCGACCTCTGGCTGCTGAGCGACCACTGGCTGCTCCGGGGCACCTGGTTGCTGCGGCACACCGGGCTGTGCCGGTGCGAATTGCTCAGTAGCGGGTGGCGCTGACGGCTCCGGAAGTGACACTCCCCCATCGACCGCTTCTGGATCGCTCGAGTCGCCTGGCCCTGATTCGGCTGGCCTGTTTTCGGGGTTGTTCATCACAATTTCCTTCGATCGCCGTGCGCAGCACGGTGGTCACAATGAGGCACCACTGTACCCCGAACGGGCGAGCCGATCCTAGCCGAGGCAATTCGGGCCGAGCAAGGATTTCAGCTCGCCAAAGAGATCCGGCGTCACTTTGACGGGATAGGGAATCTCAAAGAGCCGTGCGATGTCGCCCCGCACGAGCTTCAGTCGCACCTCGGCGTCACCCGAGTGACGCGTCAGGATGCCGCCGAGTTCGGTGACGAGCTCTGTCGTCGCGCGCGAATCGGGCATCGTCAGCGTGAGCGGGCCCGATGCACCACCCTGCTCGATCTCAGGCGAGAAAATACTGTAGGCATGAAGGTTCATGCCATCGTCGCGCATGCTTACCCGGCCACGCACGACAACCACGGAGTCGTTGACGAGGGTCGGCGCGAATTCCTGGTATGCCTTGCCCATGAACATCACCGTGATCTCACCGCCGAAGTCCTCGACCTGGATCATGCCGTACTGATTTCCCGATGTCTTGGCGACCCGGTGCTGAACGCTCGTCGTCAGCCCGGCAATCGTGACCGTGTCTCCGTCTTCGGTGTGATCGGATGTGAGAAGGTCGGTGATCGTTGTCGTCGCGTGCTTCGCCAGCTGAAGCTCGAGCCCGGCGAGCGGGTGGTCAGAAACATACAGGCCCAGCATGTCGCGTTCGAAGGCGAGTTTGTCTTTCTTGGACCACTCGGGGCGGTCCGGATTTGCTTCAGCCGTAGCATCCAGTTCGAAAATCCCGCCGAACAGATCGACCTGCCCGTTCGCCTCGTTTCGTTTGAGACTGACCGCACTCTCGACCGCATCCTCGTGAATTTCGATGAGGCCGCGCCGAGTGGCGCCGAGGGAGTCGAACGCACCGGCCTTGATGAGTGATTCCATCGTGCGTTTGTTCGCGACCTGCAGCGGAACCTTGCGCAGGAAGTCGTGGAACGAGGTGAACTCACCCTCACGCTCGCGGGTCGCCCGGATGGCCTCAACGACGTTGAAGCCGACGTTGCGGACGGCGCCGAGCCCGAACCGGATGTCTTCTCCCACTGCCGCGAAGAAGCCGATCGACTGGTTGACGTCCGGCGGAAGCACCTGGATTCCCATCCGCCTGCACTCGTTGAGGTAGATCGCGAGCTTGTCCCTGGCGTCGCCAACGCTCGTCAGCAGTGCGGCCATGTACTCGGCTGGGTAGTGCGCCTTGAGGTACGCCGTCCAGTACGACACGACGCCGTATGCGGCGGAGTGCGCCTTGTTGAACGCGTAGTCGGAGAACGGGAGCAGGATGTCCCACACGGCCTTGATCGCGGCATCCGAATATCCGCGCTCGTGCATGCCGCCCGAGAATCCCTCAAACTGTTTGTCGAGCTCGGACTTCTTCTTCTTGCCCATGGCGCGACGGAGGATATCTGCCTGACCGAGCGAGAACCCCGCGAGCTTCTGGGCGACGCTCATCACCTGCTCCTGGTAGATGATCAGGCCGTACGTCCCGCCGAGGATCTCCTGGAGCGGTTCCTCGAGTTCCGGGTGGATCGGTGTGATCGCCTGAAGGCCGTTCTTGCGCAGCGCATAGTTCGTGTGGGAGTCGGCACCCATCGGGCCCGGACGGTAGAGGGCGATGACAGCCGAGATGTCTTCGAAGTTGTCTGGCTTCATCGAGCGGAGCAGGCTCCGCATCGGGCCACCGTCGAGCTGGAAG
The DNA here is from genome assembly GCA_045629445.1 of Mycetocola sp. GTDB lineage: Bacteria > Actinomycetota > Actinomycetes > Actinomycetales > Microbacteriaceae > Mycetocola_A. Next base: position 2,140 of record JAZQRG010000125.1, read on the forward strand.
ACGCCGAGGGTATCGCCCCGCGCCAGAAGCTCATACGCCCCCGGATCGTCGAGCTCCAGTTCCTCGAGCTCAATCCGGGTCCCGCGGTTGGACTCGATGTTGTCGAGTGCGTCGCTCACGATCGTGAGGTTACGCAGGCCAAGGAAGTCCATCTTGATCAACCCGAGCGCTTCACACGCCGGGTAATCGAACTGCGTGACGATCTGGCCGTCCTGCTCGCGCTTCATGATGGGGATGATGTCGATGAGCGGATCGCTCGACATGATCACGCCTGCCGCGTGCACGCCCCACTGGCGCTTAAGGTTCTCGATGCCCAGTGCCGTGTCGAACACCGTCCGTGCTTCAGCATCGGTCTCGACGATCGTCCGGATGTCGACGGCTTCCTTATAGCGCGGGTGCGTCTTGTCGAAAATTCCCGTGAGCGGAACGTCCTTGCCCATGACGGGCGGCGGCATTGCCTTGGTGAGCTTGTCACCCATCCCGAAGGGGAAGCCAAGCACCCGCGAGGAGTCCTTGAGTGCCTGCTTCGCCTTGATGGTTCCATAGGTGACGATCTGCGCGACGCGCTCATCCCCGTACTTGTTCGTGACGTAGTTGATGACCTCACCACGTCGCCGATCATCGAAGTCGACATCGAAGTCAGGCATCGAAACGCGGTCGGGGTTGAGGAAGCGCTCGAAGATGAGTCCGTGAACGAGCGGGTCGAGGTCGGTGATTTTCATCGCGTATGCGACCATCGATCCTGCTCCTGAGCCACGGCCAGGTCCAACCCGGATGCCGTTCTCTTTCGACCACTTGATGAAGTCGGAGACGACGAGGAAGTAGCCGGGGAAGCCCATCTGAACGATGACGCCCGCCTCGTAGTTGGCGCGGGCGCGAACATCGTCGGGGATGCCGTTCGGGTATCGAACGTGAAGACCACGCTCGACCTCCTTGAGGAACCAGGTCTCCTCGGTCTCACCGGCGGGCACCGGGAACCGTGGCATGTAGCTCGCGCTCGTGTTGAACTCGACGTTGCACCGTTCCGCGATGGCAAGTGTGTTGTCACATGCTTCCGGGTGGTCGCGGAAGAGCTGCCGCATCTGCTCGGCAGACTTGAGATAAAACTCGTCCGCATCGAACTTGAACCGGTTGGGGTCGTCGAGGGTCGAACCGGACTGCACGCAGAGCAGCGCCGCGTGTGCCTTGGCGTCGTGCGCGTGCGTGTAGTGGAGGTCGTTGGTGGCGAGAAGCGGGAGATCGAGCTCTTTCGCCAGCTTGAACAGGTCACTCATCGTGCGTCGTTCAACGTCGATGCCGTGATCCATGACCTCACAGAAGAAGTTGTCTTTGCCGAAGATGTCCTGGAACTCGGCTGCGGCCTTTTTGGCTTCGTCGTACTGGCCGAGGCGAAGCTTGGTCTGGATTTCGCCACCGGCGCAGCCCGTCGTGCCGATGACGCCCTTCGCGTAGGTGGAGAGCAGTTCGCGGTCCATGCGGGGCTTGAAGTAGTAGCCCTCGATCGACGCGAGCGACGACATCCGGAACAGGTTGTGCATGCCCTCTGTTGTCTCGCTGAGCAGCGTCATGTGCGTGTACGCACCGCTACCGGAGACATCGTCGCGGCCCTGCGTGCTTGAGCCCCAGCGCACACGAGTCTTGTCACTGCGATGGGTGCCGGGCGTGACATACGCCTCGGTGCCGATGATGGGTTTGATGCCGGCAGCGGTCGCCGTACGCCAGAAGTCGAACGAACCGAACATGTTTCCATGGTCGGTGACGGCGACAGCGGGCATCTTTTCGGCGATAGCCGCATCAATCAGGGGTTTGACGCGCGCGGCGCCGTCGAGCATCGAGTACTCGCTGTGGACATGCAGGTGAACGAACGAGTCGTCTGATGAGGTCAAGACTTCTCCGGGAAGCTGAGGGGCTGGACTACAAGCCTAATCCTCGCGGAGGACATCGAGAGCGTGTTGGAGGTCCGCCGGGTAGTCGGAAGTGAATGTGACCCATTCCCCGGTCCCGGGGTGGGTGAACGACAGCTGGCGCGCGTGCAGCCACTGTCTGGTGAGGCCGAGCCGGGCAGAGATCGTCGGATCCGCGCCATAGAGCGGATCTCCAACGCACGGATGCCGCTGGGCGGCCATGTGAACGCGAATCTGGTGGGTACGACCGGATTCGAGGTGCACCTCGAGCAGCGACGCGCTCGGAAACGCCTCGAGCGTTTCGTAATGCGTGACGGACGGCTTGCCCTCCGCCGTAATCGCGAACTTCCAGTCGTGCTTCGGGTGGCGACCGATCGGCGCGTCGATGGTTCCAGCGAGCGGATCAGGGTGTCCCTGAACCACCGCGTGGTAGATCTTCTCCACCTCGCGATCATGGAAGGCGCGCTTGAGCGCCGTGTACGCCCGCTCGCTCTTGGCAACGACCATGAGCCCCGTTGTGCCGACATCGAGACGGTGCACGATCCCGGCGCGTTCACTTGCCCCGGATGTCGATACCGAGTAGCCAGCGCCGGCCAGTGCGCCGAGAACCGTCGGGCCGGTCCAGCCGACCGACGGGTGCGCGGCAACCCCTGTTGGCTTGTCGACGACGATGATGTCGTCATCGTCGTACAGGACGTGCAAATCGGAGACGATCACTGGAACGACGACGGGCTCCTGGCGCGGGGTCCAGGTCACCTCGAGCCAGCTACCGGCACGCAGCCGATCGGACTTGTCGACGGTGCGACCGTCGATCGACACTCCGCCGGCCTCGGCGACCTCGGCCGCGAAGCTCCGGGAGAATCCGAGGACCTTGGCGAGTCCGGCGTCAACGCGGGACCCTTCGAGCCCATCGGGAATGGGCAGGCTGCGGGATTCCATCAGGCGGGAAGTCGTTTCGCGTCGGCCGTCGAATCCGGTTGAGCCGGATCGGACAGTGCGGGGGCAGGAGCCGAGCCGGCGGCCTGAGCGTCGGTTTCAGGGCCGGGAACGTCCGGTGTTCCTGAAGTCGTTGCATCCGTTTCGGACTTCTTCTCGGTCACTGTTCGCGTGCCGTCGAGGTTGATTCCGCGAAGGGTGAGGATGATGAAGAGCCCCATGCTCGAGACGATGCAGATGTCGGCGACGTTATAGATGGCCGGCATCATCCACGGGGTGGAGATGAAGTCGATGACATGACCGAGACCGAAGGACGGCTCACGGAAGAACCGGTCCATGAGGTTGCCGAGCACACCACCGAGCAGGAGGCCGAAAACGACCGCCCAGCCGATCGACCGGATCTTTCTCGCGAGAACGAGGATCGCAGCGGTGACTCCTGTGGCGAGGATCGAGAAGATCCAGGTGCTGCCAGCAGCAAGCGAAAACGCCGCCCCCGGGTTCTTGACGAACTGCAGGATGAGCAGATCGCCAAGAACCGGAACCTCGACGCCGAGCGGCAGGCTGGTGACGACGAGGTACTTCGTGAACTGGTCGAGCGCGAGCGCCGTTCCCGCGAGAATCGCGAGAACGACGAGCGCTCGAACACTGGAACGACCAGTTTGTGTTGTGGGCAAAACCTTAGACGTTGGACTTTTCGGCGCTGGTCACAAAGCCGGAGCCGGTGCCCTGTGCGCTCGGTCCGCCGTTGGCGTCGAGTTCCTTGAGCTGGCCCTCGATGTAGCCGCGCAGCTTCTGGCGGTACTCACGCTCGAACTCGCGAAGTCCATCGATCTTCTTCTCGAGTGTTGCGCGCTCCTCGTTGAGGATGTTCATCTGAGCGCGCTGCTTCGCTTCGGCTTCCGCGACGACCCGTGCGGCAGTTGCGTGGCCTTCAGCGATAAGGGCGTCGCGCTTCTCGGCACCCTCGCGGACGTGCTCGTCGTGGAGACGGCGCGCGAGCTGGAGCAGGCTTGACGACGACTCCGAGTCGTCCTGGGCGGGAGCGGCCTGTGCGGCCGGAGCGGCGACGACGGCGGGAGCAGGAACAGCTGCGGCCTCGGCCGGGCGGTCCGAGGAGTCCGAGCCGGCTGCTTCGAGCTTGGCCTGAAGTTCCTGGTTCTCCTGGAGGAGACGCCGCAGTTCGACGACGACCTCATCGAGGAAGTCGTCAACCTCGTCCTGATCGTAGCCCTCGCGGAACTTGGTCTGCTGGAACTGCTTGTTGACAACATCTTCCGGAGTTAGCGCCATGGCTTCCCACCTCTTACTTGTTTGGCTCGAATGGACGTGCCTACGCTAGCAAAGTCCCCGGCGTCTGGGCTGGAGATCGGCATGTTCGAAGGACACGTGCGTTTCAGGATACCGCTATGCGCAGGTCAGCGCAGGATCACGTTGACCAGTGTCATCGCGATGATTACGCACAGCATGGTGATGCTCCACCCGAAGTCCAGCGCGAGCGCCCCCATCCGGATCGGCGGAAGGATTCGCCGGAAGAACCGGATGGGTGGATCGGTCAACGAGTACACGAACTCAGCGGCGATGAGGGCAAAGCCCCTGGGTCGCCACCGCGGCTTGAACGTTCGCGCGAGGTCGAGAGCGAACCGTGCCCACATCGTGAAGAAGTAGAGCAGCAGTGCGAAATAGAGAATGTTTCGAATCAGAGAAAGAACGGAGTCCACCCGTCAATTATTGCTGAGCGAAGAAGGTGGATTCTGCCGCAGCAGCTCCACCGGCGTCTCCAAGCACGGCAACGTGCGCGGGAGAAAGCAGGAATACCTTGCTCGTTACCCGTTCGATCTTGCCGTAAAGACCCTGCGAGAGGCCGCTGGCGAAGTCGATGAGTCGTTTCGCATCACCCTCGCTCATCTGGGACAGGTTGATGATCACGGGAACACCGTCGCGGAATGTCTCGGCGATGACCTGTGCGTCGCGGTACTGCTTGGGGTGCACTGTGAGGATCTCATTGAGCTCGGTCGGTGCAGCCTGCGTCGTTGCCGCTGGCCGGCGGAGCGGAGTAACCGGCGCCCGGTTAGCGACGGGCGTTGGCCCTGATGCCGGGGTGCTCGAGGAGCTCGTGCTCGATGCCTGGCTTGCCGGTGCTGCCTGGGGCGCAGGAGTCTCACGTGCTTCGTACTCGAGATCATCGTCTGCGAGACCAAGGTAGACCATGGTCTTCTTGAGCGGGTTGGACATCGCTACCTCCGTTTGTGCGGTTCCTTCTCTATGAAGATTAACCGTCTGTTGGTCTGTTACCCGTGATTGCCGTCCCAATGCGAAGGTGTGTCGCGCCTTCGAGGATGGCATCGCGGTAGTCATGAGACATTCCTGCTGAGATGCGAGTGGCGGTCGGCGCGAGCGCTGCGACGCGTTCAGAGTAGGTGCGAAGCCGGGCGAACGCGGCACGCGGCTCTTCACCGAGCGGCGCAACGGCCATCACTCCCCACAGTTCAAGGCCAGCGGCGCCAAGCACGTGTTCGACGAGAGCTTCGAGCCCCGACGGCTGCACTCCCCCGCGATCCGGATCATCGGTCAGGTTGACCTGGACGAAACACGGCAGCGGCGGCAGTCCGGCTCCGGCGGTATCGAGGGCCGTGACGAGAGCGGGCCTGTCGACCGAGTGAACGACTGACGCGTACGAACGGACCTGCCGCGCCTTCTTCGACTGCAGCTGACCGACGAAATGCCAGTTCAGCCCGTCAAGGTGCGCCAGTTGCGTGGATTTGGCCGCCGCTTCCTGGTGCCGGTTCTCCCCGACGTCTCGGACTCCGAGCGCGTAGAGATCTTCGATGAGCCGCACGGGGTGAAACTTGGTCACGACAATGGTTGTGACCTCGTCCGAGCCGCGGCCAGCCGAGTGGAGCGCTTCGGCGACGCCGTCACGAACGGACGCCAGACGCCCGGCCAGCGACTGCTGACCGGGCGTCTGTGCGTTCTCGACCGTCATCCCTACTTGAGGAAGTCGGGGATGTCGAGCTCGTCCTCATCCGCGAACGCGGGATCGGCGGCAGCGGGCGGGGTCGAAAGAGCTTCCTCGGTGACCCGCCAGGTCTGCGGCGCTTCGGTGAGAACGGCGCCGCTTGCGGCCTTGTCGGTGCCAGCGGACGACGCGACAGCCGCTGCGGCCGGAGCGCTCGTCATCACTCCGCCAGTCGTGATGACGGCATCCCGAACCGACTCGCCCGCACGCGACGGCGGCTCGCCACCATCGAAGCCAGCGGCGATGACGGTCACGCGCACCTCGTCACCGAGTGTGTCGTCGATGACGGCACCGAAGATGATGTTGGCCTCGGGGTGAACCGCTTCCTGCACGAGCCGCGCGGCGTCATTGATCTCGAAGATACCGAGATTCGAGCCACCCTGGATCGACAGAAGAACGCCGTGTGCACCCTCGATCGACGCCTCAAGCAGTGGTGAAGCGACGGCGAGTTCCGCAGCCTTGATCGCTCTGTCTGCACCGCGCGACGAGCCGATACCCATGAGAGCCGAGCCGGCTCCCTGCATAACGCTCTTGACGTCGGCGAAGTCGAGGTTGATGAGGCCAGGGGTCGTGATCAGGTCGGTAATGCCCTGAACACCGGCGAGAAGCACCTGGTCGGCCGTTGAGAACGCCTCGAGCATGCTGATGCCGCGGTCGCTGATCTCAAGGAGACGATCGTTCGGCACGACGATGAGCGTGTCGACTTCTTCCTTGAGCTTTGCGACACCGAGTTCAGCCTGTGCCTGACGGCGGCGGCCTTCGAACCCGAAGGGCTTCGTGACGACACCGATGGTCAGTGCACCGATGGATTTGGCGATCCGGGCAACGACGGGTGCGCCGCCCGTTCCGGTTCCACCGCCCTCACCGGCGGTGACAAAGACCATGTCGGCACCCGCGAGTGCTTCTTCGATCTCTTCAGCGTGGTCCTCAGCGGCGCGGCGGCCCACTTCGGGGTCTGCCCCAGCGCCGAGACCACGGGTGATCTCACGGCCGACGTCAAGCTTGACGTCCGCGTCGCTCATGAGCAGTGCTTGTGCGTCGGTATTGATGGCGATGAACTCGACGCCGCGAAGGCCGAGCTCAATCATCCGATTGACAGCATTGACGCCGCCGCCGCCAATGCCGACGACCTTGATTACGGCAAGGTAGTTCTGGTTTGTAGTCACGTCCGGCCTCCGGTGAGAACTCTCAACCTCAGGTTAAGGTTTAAAGTTATGCTCAGTATGCATTTCTTGTGATTGACGTTAGGGCCAGTTCAAGTGCTGACAGGGACTTGTGCCGCGTGTCGGCGATCCCGCGGGAAAATTGCCGGCCGCCGGTGACTCAGCCGATTCAGCGGACGACAGCGACGCTCGGTGAACTCACGTCATAGACCTCGAAGCCGGGCTGGGACGCCATGAGCCTCGTCAGCGTATACGCCTTGAGCTTCGACTCGTCTGCACTCCCCCACACGACTGTTGTGCCGCTGTCACGCAGGGTGAAGGTGACGTCGTCCTGGGTTGTCGCTGTCACCTGCTCGAGGGTTGCGAGAAGTTCAGGTGGCAGGCTGCGAAGCGCCGCAGCGGCGGGCAGGAATCCATCGGACTCCGTTCCGCCGTCAACCGCGATGAGTGGATAGTTCGGAGGTCGGGTCGCCGACTCCGTGATGGCGACACCGGCGGCATCGACAACCGTGAATCCGGTCTCGGTGGCCAGCGTGCCGACCGGAGTGCGTTCGACCAGCCGGACCACGAGGGTCGACGGCGGCCGCGCCTGGACCGAGTACGACTCGATGAGCGGATACCGAACGAGTGCCGCCTTGATCGCCGTATCGTCGACGAGCGGGAACGGCGAGCCAAGCTGGCTCGAGAGGTCCTCAACAACGGCATCTGAGCTGACGAGGAATGCGCCCTCGACCTGGACCTCACGAACCGACAGCAGCGGCGTATACGCCGCGAGAACGGCGGTGAGCGCGAGCGCGAGGATACTGCCGATACCGATGAGCCAGTTGCGTCGCAATCGCCTGGAGCTCGCCGTAAATCGCCGAACCTCGGCCTTCTCGATTCGCTTGCGCTGTTTGCGCGCCTCCCGCAGGTCGATCGATCCGACTTCTACCGGCGCTTCGGCCGACTCAGGGGATGGTGCGGAGACCTTCGGCTCGCGCTGGAACAGCGGTATCGGATGGACCTCGGCCCGGACGCTGCGGTCGGCACGATCGTCGCCGTCAGCGCGCCCACCCCGTGCAGAGGCAGGTGGGTCGACTGGCCGCTGGGGGGTGAAGCCAGATGGACGTTTCATCCGCTAATCCCGCGATGCGGTCAATGAGCCAAGGAGCTGCGGAACGATGCGATAGACATCGCCACAGCCAAGCGTGATGACGTAGTCCCCCGGCTGGGCGATCGACGCGACATAGTCGGCGGCGTCCTGCCAGTCGGGGATGAAACGCACCTTTGACGGGTCGGAGAATTTCTCAGAGACGAGCGCGCCGGTGACACCGGGCTCGGGGTCTTCCCTCGCACCGTAGACATCGAGAACCACGGTCTGCTCCGCGTGCGATTCAAGTGTCTCGGCGAACTCACGTGCCATCAGCCGGGTCCGGCTGTACAGGTGCGGCTGGTGGACGGCGATGATCCGACCGTTCCCAACGACCGTGCGCGCAGCGGAAAGGGCAGCAGCGACCTCGGTGGGGTGGTGTGCGTAGTCGTCGTACACGCTGACGCCGTCGACGGAGCCGTGGAGCTCGAATCGCCGCTCGGTTCCACCGAACTCTGCGATGGCCGCGAGCGATTCCGATGCACCGAAGCCCAATCCGACGAGCACGGCGAACGCACCGGCAGCGTTGATCGCGTTGTGCTTGCCCGGCACCCGAAGCGTCGCGGCGTTGTCCTGGCCTTCGAAGCTCACGATGAACGACACGGGGCCATCGGTGCTGATTGACGACACGCGAACATCGGCATCCGGGCTCTCGCCAAAGGTGAGAATCTTCTTGTCGGTGAGTTTGCTGGTCACGCGAACGGCCCCAGGGTCATCGGAGGAGATCACGACGAACTCGGATGCCTTCTGGGCGAACTGCACGAAGGCATCGTCGAACGCTTCAAGCGACCCATAGTGGTCGAGGTGATCGGCGTCGACGTTGGTGATGAGCGCGACGGCGGTGTCGTAGAGCAGGAACGAGCCGTCTGACTCGTCGGCCTCGACCACGAAAAGGTCACCGGTTCCGACAGCGCTCGAAACGCCGAGCGATTCGATCACACCGCCGTTGACGAAACTCGGGCTCTCCGACAGCCCGAGAAGCCCGGTGATGATCATGCCTGTGGATGTCGTCTTGCCGTGTGCACCTGCAACGGCAACGAGCCGCTTGGAGTTGATGATCCACGCGAGTGCCTGCGAACGATGCAACACCGGGATGCCACGCTCCTGTGCGAGCACGTACTCGGGGTTTGTCGGCCAGAGTGCGCTCGTCACGACGAGGGTGTCGGCGTCACCAACGTTGGCGGCATCGTGCCCGATCGTGATTGTCGCTCCGAGTGCGCGAAGCGCATCGATGTTTGAGGAGTCCCGGACATCAGAGCCGGTCACCGTGTGTCCCGCCGCCAGGAAGAGCCGCGCGATGCCACTCATTCCCGATCCGCCGATGCCGACGAAGTGGACGGTGCCGAGCTCGTCGGGAATCTCGATGCTGAAGTCGGGTTTGATCACGATGTACTTCCTGTTGTGTATTTCGCGCCGCGTGGCAGTTTGAGTGTATGCGTGTCTTCTGGGAGTCAGGACGAGCTGAGTGCCTCGGAAATCAGGCCGAGCATCCGGTTTGAGCCCTCAAGGGTTCCCATGAGTCGTGACTGCACGGCCATGTCCTGCACCCGCATCCGGTCGGTCATGAGCGGGATCAGTGACGACGAGACCCACTCGGGAGTGAACTTCGCGTCGAGGACGATCACAGCGCCTCCGGCATGAACGGCATCCGCCGCGTTGTAGCGCTGTTCCCCGTTTCCGACCGGGTACGGCACGTATGCCGCTGGGATTCCGAGGGCGCTCAGCTCTGACACCGTCGCGGCCCCTGCGCGGGACACGGCGAAGTCGGCGACCGCGAGGGCGAGGTCCATACGGTCGCAATACTGCGCCATCCGGTAATAGCGTGTGCCTGGGTCGGTCAAGTCTGACTTGTCACCCGTAATGTGCAGGATCTGGAAGCCGGCATCGATGATGGCGTCACGGGAATCGTAGATCGTCTGGTTGACCTTCCTGGCGCCGAGCGATCCCCCGGTCACGAGGAGTGTCGGGCGATCGTCGGCGAGGTCGAAGAGGTCCCGTCCTTCACGACGGGCAGCATCGCGATCGAGCCGCTCGATCTCGCGACGGAGCGGCATCCCAACGAATCGGGAATGGCGCAGGCGGGTTCCGTGGAATGCAACACCGACGAATTTCGTGTACCTGGCGCCGAGCCGGTTGGCGAGGCCCGGTTTTGCGTTGGCCTCGTGGATGACGAGCGGTACCCCGGTTCGCTTCGCCGCGAGGTATGCCGGGGCTGAGGCGTAGCCGCCGAAGCCGACGACGACGTCGATGTTATGTGTCGAGATCATCTCGACGACATCCTTCACCGCGTTCCGGAACCGGGACGGGAACCGCGCCGCCGATCCGTTGAGCTTGCGCGGGAACGGCACCTTGTCGATGGTGAGCAGTTCGTAACCGCGTTCGGGGACGAGTCTCGCCTCGAGCCCCTCCTTCGTACCGAGTACGAAGACGTTCGCGTCTGCCTCACGCTCGGTGATGGCATCCGCGATCGCGAGAAGCGGGTTCACATGTCCGGCGGTTCCTCCGCCGGCGAGTAGATAGTTCGTCATCGCGTGTATAGCTCTCCTGCCTGGGTAAATCGGGGTTTTGCCGCTTGCTCCCGTGCGAATGACAGCACGATGCCGACGGCGCAGAGGGACGTCAGGAGTGCCGTTCCTCCCGCTGAAATGAAGGGAAGTGGAACGCCGAGCACGGGTAGAAGCCGAAGCACGACGCCGATGTTCACGAATGCCTGTCCGATGAGCCAGACCATGATCGCGCCCGTCGTGATGCGCACGAATGGGTCGGTGCTCGATCGGATCACCCGGACGAAGGCGACAGCGAGCAGCACGAACATGATGAGGACGACTGTCGCTCCGATCAGCCCGAGTTCCTCACCGATGATGGCGAAGATGTAGTCGTTCGATGCCGCGGGCAACCAGGAGTACTTTTCGCGGGAGTTGCCGAGGCCAAGGCCGAAAACCCCGCCGTTGGCGAGAGCCCACGTTCCGTGCAATGGCTGCCAGCACAGATTCTCGTAGTCAGCGCATTCTTCGTCGAGGAATGTGAGGATGCGCGCCATCCGGTTGGGACTCGTGAGGGCCATCACTGTGAACAGGACGATCCCGCCGAGCACAGGCACGAGCACGTAGCGAAGCTTGAGGTTGGCGAAGTACATCGCACCGATGACGAGACCGGCCATGATGACGACGGTACCGAGATCCTTCCCGCCGAGCACAAGACCGAGCGCGAGGGCCGAGACCGGAACGACGGGGATGAGCGCGTGCTTCCAGTCGGAGAGCAGGTTGATCTTCTTGCCGAGGATGAAGCCGAGCCAGACGGAGAGACCGAGCTTGAGCAACTCGGATGGCTGGCCGTTAATGGGGCCGATCGCGATCCAGTTGCGGTTTCCGCCCTCGGAAATGCCGAGGGGGGTGAACACGAGCAACTGGAGGATCAGCGTGCCGATGAGCGCCAGCCAGGCCCACTTCTTCCAGAACCGCACCGGGATGCGGGAAATGACGAGCATGAGCGGGATCCCGATGACAGCGTATGTCGCCTGTTTCCAGAAGCCGCCGAAGAACCCTTTGTTGTCGAGGAAGGAATCAACAGATGAGCTTGAGAGAACCATGACGAGGCCGACTCCGACAAGGAATACCGTCGTGCACAACACGAGCAGGTAATTGCTCGACTCTGGCCGGATCTGGGCACCGAGTCGCACCCGTGAACTTCTGGCGCCGGTCTCTTCGCTACGCGGACGGTCGGTTGGTGGGGCGGTCATCAGCCTCACCTTCCCATCGTTCGCGTACGGCATCCGAAAACAGTCGGCCACGTTCCGCGTAATCGGTGAACTGGTCCATCGATGCTGCGGCCGGTGCGAGGAGCACCACGTCGCCTGCCGCAGCGATCTCGGACGCCAGTTCCACGGCGCGAGGCATCACATCATCAGTGTTGTCCGCGTCAACCTCGAGGAGAGGGACGTGAGGCGCGTGTCGCTCGAATGCGCTGAGAACCGCTGTGCGGTCGGCACCAATGATCACAGCACCACGAAGCCTGTCACCGTGGCGGGCAACGAGATCGGAGATATCGACACCCTTGAGGAGGCCGCCGAGAATCCAGACAACAGAGGGGTACGCGCCGAGGGACGCGTCGGCGGCATGGGGATTTGTGGCCTTTGAGTCATTGATCCACGTGACGCCAGCAGCGGTCAGGACCGGCTGAATACGGTGAGCGTCAAGCCGGAAGGTGGTGAGCGCCTGGCGCACCTGGGCAGGTGTAACACCGAATGACCGTGCGAGGGCTGTCGCAGCGAGCACATTGGCAACAATGTGTGGTGCGGCGAGTCCGGCGTCGGCAAGCTCGTCGATCGTCGTGATCTCGAGAGCCGATGAGAACCGTTCAGCCAGGAAAGCCCGGTCGACGACGATTCCATCGACGATGCCAATGTCGCTCGGGCCTGGTACCCCGAGGCCGAAGCCAATGGCGCGTGCGCCCTCCTCGACGTCGGCCTCGCGGAGCAGTGCCTCTGTGCGCGCGTCGGACCTGTTGTATACACAGGCGAACCTGGTGCGATCGTAGACGTGGCCTTTTGCTTCGAGATACGCCTCGAATGAACCGTGCCAGTCGATGTGGTCCATGGCGATGTTCAGGCACGCGCTCGAGTGTGGCGTAACGAAATCAGGACCGGACTGCCCGGCGAGGTAATGAAGCTGATAGCTGGAGAGTTCCACAACGAAGACGTCGAAGCCCTGCGGGTCTCGAACGGCGTCGAGAACGGGAACACCGATGTTGCCGCACGGCGCGACGCGCAGGCCGGCTTCGGCGAGCATCGCTGCCGTGAGCTGCACCGTCGTCGTCTTGCCGTTCGTTCCTGTGACGAGGATCCACTCGGCGGGAGTGCCGACTTTGTCGCGTACCCGCCAGGCGAGCTCGATGTCTCCCCACACCGGAACCTGCATGCGCTCGGCCCACTCGAGTATCGGGTGGTCGGGGTGGAAACCCGGCGAAACGATGAGAACCTCGGGGCGATGCTGCTCGAGTTCGGCCGGGACCGTCGTGAGATCGGTCTGGACAAGGCGGGCACCGATGACGTCGACAAGCAACGCCCGTTCGTCGGAACCGACTGGCGCGAGCACGAGGACGTCTGCCCCGAGTTCGGCAAGGGTGTCGGCAGCGGCGAATCCGGTGACGCCGAGGCCGAGAACGGTTACCCGCAGCCCGGTCCAGTCGGCGTGCCAGCTGGTGAGCGAGTTCAAACGATCGGTCATTGTCAGCGCAGGATCCATTCAAGGTAGAAGGTTCCGACACCGGCGGCGCAGAGCAGCCCGCCGACAATCCAGAACCGAACGACGACGGTAACTTCCGCCCATCCCTTCAGTTCGAAGTGGTGGTGGATCGGGCTCATCCGGAAGATCCGCTTACCGTGCGTGATTTTGAAGTACGCCCGCTGAACGATGACCGATCCGGTTTCGATGACGAACAGGCCACCGATGAGAACGAGCAGCAATTCGGTTCTGGTGAGGATCGCGAGCGCGGCGATGGCACCGCCGAGCGCAAGCGAACCTGTGTCGCCGAGGAAGATGGATGCCGGCGACGTGTTCCACCACAGGAAACCGATGAGAGATCCGCAAATGGCTGCCGCGACGATTGCCAGCGCCAGTGGGTCACGGACCTCGTAGCACTTGTAAGCAACTTCGTCTGCGAGCGATGCGCCGAAGCAGGACTGGTTGTACTGCCAGAAACCGATGATGACGTACGAGCCGATGGCCAGAATCGACGCACCCGTCGCCAGGCCGTCGAGCCCATCGGTCACATTGACGCCGTTGGACGTCGCCGTGACGATGAAGCTCGTCCAGAGCAGGTACAGCACGACACCGATGATCGGCCCGAGGATCATGAGGTTGATCGGGAGGTCACGCGTCGCGGAGATGGCCGTCGACGCGGGGGTTACGCCTTCAGCGCTCGGAAAGTTGATGGCGAGGATGCCGAAAATTACGGCCACGATGACCTGGCCGAGGATCTTCGCCCAGCCGCCGAGCCCAAGGCTGCGTTGTTTGCGGGTCTTGGTGAAATCGTCGATGAACCCGACGACACCGAGCCCGACCATCATGAACAGAACGAGGAGCGATGACACGCTGATGGCATCGCCGGTGATGATCATCGCAGTGAAGAACCCGAACAGGGTTGCAGCGATGATGACAATGCCGCCCATGGTCGCCGTACCGCGCTTGGCGTGGTGGGACTTGGGACCGTCATCGCGGATGAACTGTCCCCACTGGAGTTTTCGGAAGAGTTTCACGAACGCGGGGGTGAGGAACAGCGAGAATGCCATCGAGAGCGCACCCGCCGTGAGAAGTGCTACCACGAGTACAGGTCTCCTAACCGGTCGCCCAGGAATCGCAGGCGGGCTGAATTCGAAGATTTCACGAGAACCGTGTCTCCGGGGATGATCTCTGCGGCGAGGTAGTCGTACGCGGCATCCATATCGCCAAAGTACACGCTCTCACCGTCCCACGACCCCTCATTGATCGCGCTGATGTGCATTCGTCGAGCCTCTGGGCCGACAACCACGAGCCGGGAGATGTTGAGCCGGACGAGTTGAAGCCCGATCCTGTCGTGTTCGTCACCGCTGTACTCACCGAGTTCGCTCATCGCTCCGAGCACTGCGATGGTCCGTTTGCCCGGTTCGGCGATTTGCGCGAGCGTTTTGATCGCTGCCGACATCGAGTCCGGGCTGGCGTTGTACGCGTCGTTGATGATCGTGACGTCGTCCTTGCCACCGAGCACCTCCATCCGCCAGCGCTCTGCTCTGGTCAGGGTCTCGAGCGCGTCCGCGCTGCGCCGAAGCGGAACACCGAGCTCCGCGGCGACGGTGATCGCGGCGAGTGCGTTCGAGACGTGGTGCTCACCGAGCACGCGGAGCGTGAGTGTCACGGGCGCCTGCCCGGGGACATGAGCGGTAAACGTCGTTCCCGCCCGCGTCCCGATGACGTCGGTTGCGCGAACCGTAGCTGCCTCTTCCTGGCCGAAGGTCACGACGCGCGCACGCGTCTTCGCCGCCATGGAGGCGACGCGGAAGTCGTCGGCGTTGAGCACAGCAACGCCGTCCTCGGGCAGATCCGTGACCATTTCGGTCTTTGCGGTGAGCGTGGATTCGATGCCACCAAAACCGCCGGCGTGCGCGAGGCCAACCTTGAGTACGACGCCGATGTCTGGCTTCGCCATCGCGACAAGTCGCGCGATGTCGCCGATGCCGCTTGCACCCATCTCGACGATGAGGTACTTCGTCGATTCGGTGGTTCGGAGCATGGTCGTTGGCGCGCCGACAGCGTTGTTGAACGAACGAACGGGTGCGACGGTCTCCCCTTCGCCCGAGAGAATACGCTCGAGCATGTTCTTGGTTGTCGTCTTGCCGTTCGAGCCGGTGATGCCGATCACGGTGAGGTCACCTGTTGCCCGCACCCGCTCAAGGACGAACGTGGCCAGGTCTCCGAGGGCCGTTACCGCGTCCGCAACGACAATCTGAGCGACCGCATCCTGCACCGGGTGTTCGACGAGAGCAAGGACAGCTCCCCGTTCGACGGCTGCGCCGACGAAGAGGTGGCCGTCCGTGTCGTCTCCGCGCTTGGCGACGAAAATACCGCCAGGGACGATCTCACGCGAATCAGTCTCAACGGGACCGTCTACGACCGTGTCGCCGTCGGCATCCGTTCCCGCCAGATGCAGGGAACCAGACAGCCGTTCGGCAATCTCGGACAGGGTCAATCGAATCATAGGGAGTATCTTTCAGGCACACAGACGCACGCGCTGGTGCCGCAGGCGCGAGAGGGCAATCGTCTCGCGCACGGGGGTTAGTAGAAGCCCGGGTAGTCGGCGCCGGGTGTTGTTGACGGTGGAATTCCGTACTTCTTGATCACCTGGAGGACGGCTTCCTTGAAAACGGGTGCCGCTGCCGCGGAAGAGCGCTTGTAGAGCGGGTCTTTCAGGGTCACGGTCACGACGTATTCAGGGTCGTCGGCCGGAACAACGCCAGCCATGGATGAATAGAACGTGTCTTGAAGTATACCGCCGATGATCTGTTCACCGGTTCCGGACTTCGCTGCGACGCGGTATCCAGGGATCTCGAGTTCCTCTGACCAGAAGCCCTCCGTGACGACGGTCTCCATCATTCCGAGGGTCTCAATCGCAGCCTTCTCGGAGATGACCCGTTCCGGTTGGGCCTCTTCGGGAACCTCGGTGACGGTGCCATCGGGGTAGCTGCACCCTTCGACCAGCTGAAGCGGGAGCTTCTCCCCCAGATTGCCGAGTGTTTGGTATGCGCCGGCAAGCTCGATACCCGTCACGTCGACGCCCTGGCCGAACATCGTCGTGTAGTACGTCTGGTTGTCCCATTCCTGCCACGGGTGCAGCGTCCCCCGCTGTTCGCCAGGGAAGCCGATGCCGCTCTTGTGCCCGATGCCGAATGCATCGAGGTAGTCATAGCGTTTCTCCGGGCTGAGCTTCTCACCGAGCTGGGCCGTACCCGTGTTCGACGAGGTCTGGAGAACCCCCGCGAGCGTGAGCTGCTGACGCTCGTGCGGCAGTGCGTCCTTGATGCTCGCGCCGTTCGACGGCTTGTACCGGTAGTCGGCGATGACCTGCGAAGCGGGCGTCGCGAGCCCGGCGTCAATGAGCGACGCTGCGGTGAGCGGTTTGAAGACGGAACCAGGCTCAAACTTGTTCTGGAAAACGCGAGAGCGTCGCTCGTCAGCGGCCGTCGCTGTGACGTCGTTCGGGTCGAGGGAAGGCGCCTCGGCGATCGCGCGGATCTTGCCGGTCTTCGCTTCGGTCACCGTGATGGTTCCCCACGCGGCACCCTGCGCCTGCACCTGGGAGGCAACAAGCTGCTGAAGGTACCAGTTGAGGTCGGCATCGAGAGTGAGCTTGAGTTCGCCGCCTGGCTCGGCTTCCTTGGTTGTTGTCGTGGTACCTGGAAGCGCGACGCCGTCCTTGCTTCTCTGGTAGGCCTGCTGGCCATTGACGCCGGTCAGGCAGCTGTTGTGTGCGAGTTCGAGTCCGCCAAGTCCGGCATTGTCACTGCCGACATATCCGACAATGCCACCGGCGACGGCACCGTTCGGGTAGGTACGCCCCGAGGTCTGTTTCGGATAGATCCACCAGATGCCCTGCTGCTTCAGCGACAGCAGCGCCTGGTACGTGTCGTACCCGACACCTTTGATCAGGTACGCGAAGTTGCTCGATGCGTCAGCGGCAAGTGCACCATCAACGATGGCGATGAGTTCTTCAGCGCTTTGTCCTGTGACAGCGCCGATCTCGCCCATGGCCTGTTCGACAGATACGGTCGTCTTCTCGCCATCGTCGTTCGTCCGGGTGAACTCGTCGACATCCTTGGGCGAAATCGTGACGTCGAAAAGGGTGACACTGCCGGCAAGCGTGGTTCCGTTGGTATCAACGATCGCTCCGCGTGGCGCGTAGATCGTGCCCTCGCTCGACGTCTTTGCAAGAGAGTCATCGACGAGCTGGTTGGCGCGGACGACTTGAAGGTCGACGAGCCGTACGACGAAAACTCCGACGATGGCGATCACGCAGACAATGGCCGCTGCCACCCGGCGCCGCGTCGAGAGCGAGTGTTTCACTGTTGTTGTCCTTCGCACCTAAGCCCGCGCACCAAGCCCGGTGCCTAGTGGGTTTGAGGCGACGGGATCCCGTTATCCAACGATATGGGCGGTACCTCGGCGTCGGCGTTTGCCACGCCAGCGCCAGCAGGATCGACGATCTGGTCGGGAACCGTGACGAGCGGAAGGTCTGTGATCAGCGAGTTGGCGACGAGGGTCGACGGGCCGACCGGAACACTGCTGTCAGCTGTACCGGCTGCCGGCACTCCGACGATTCCGCCGTCGGAGAGTCGCAGGTATGCGGGGGTACCGCTGATAACCATTCCGAGTGCCTGTGCGTTCGCGGCGATGAATTGAGGTGACGACACTTCGAGGAGGTCGTCAGTGACGGCCTGCTTCTGCCAAGTCAGCTGCGTCTGCTGCTTGCTGAGCGCTGAGATCTCGTATGCGCCCTGGCTGAGTCCGACGCTGAGCAGGAGCTGGGCGACCACGATGGCAAGAACACCCGTCACCGCGCCGATCGCGTAAGCAATCTTTGGCCGGGCACGACGCGCGTCGCTCGCCGGGACGGCACGGAGCGGCCGCTCGGGTGACGTCAGAGGCCGTGGAGCGCCGGGCAGAGAGGCGGGGAATGTTGTCGCCAGGTTCGCACTCATGAGTTTTCCGCTTTCAGTCGTTCAGCTGCACGCAGGCGGACCGGTGTCGCCCGCGGGTTTACGGCCTTTTCTTCGTCTGTTGCCAGTTCAGCTCCACGCACGAGCAACCGGAATCGGGGGCTGTGCTCGGGAAGCTCGACGGGGAGGTCGGCGGGAGACGTTGACGAGGTCGCCGCTGCCAGATCCCGCTTCACGATCCGGTCCTCGAGGGACTGGTAGGAGAGCACGACGATCCTGCCGCCGACACTCAAAGTGCCGAGCGCAGCGGGGATTGCGCGCCTCAGCACGCTCAGCTCGGTGTTCACTTCGATTCGCAGCGCCTGGAAGACCCGCTTAGCGGGATGCCCTGCGCGCGAGACTGCCGCCGGAGTTGCATCCTGCAGCAGCTGAACGAGCTGTCCCGACCTGGTGATCGGTTCGACCTGGCGTGCCTCGACGATCTTGCGGGCGTACCTGGCTGCGAGCTTCTCTTCGCCGTAGTCCTCGAAAATCCTGCGGAGATCGCCCTCCCGGTAGGTGGCGAGGATCGTCTCGGCGGTCAGCTCGCTCGTCGAGTCCATGCGCATATCGAGCGGGGCATCCTGGGAGTAGGAGAATCCGCGCTCCGTGCGGTCGAGCTGAAGCGACGAGACCCCGAGATCAAAGAGGATGCCATCTGCCGCCGGGAATCCCTGGCTCTTGAGCGCCTCCGCGATGCCGTCGTAGACGGTGTGCACGGGGTGGAACCTGCTGCTGAAGCGCTTGAGGCGTTCTTCGGCGATGGCAAGTGCTTCGAGGTCCCTGTCGAGTCCGACGAGCTGCACATCGCTGAAGCGCTCGAGGAACGCTTCAGCGTGACCCCCCATGCCGAGCGTTGCGTCGACGAGAACGGCACCTGGCTTGGAAAGCGCCGGGCCCAGAAGCTCGATCGTTCTCTCGAGCATTACCGGTGTGTGAATGTTGTCGAATTCCATAGTTTCTCCGGATGGCCCCTGAATCCTGATCCCCATCCATTCCGACCTGGCACCGGGGAAGTGTGTCAGGGCGAGCGAACGGCTGGGAGTCAGAGCTCAGGGACTAGAACAATCCAGGAATCACCTCCTCCGCGGTGTCGGCGAATGCAGCTTCCTGCTCTTCCAGGTACTTCTCCCACGCCTCGGTGTCCCAGATCTCGGCGCGGCTTCCCGCACCGATGACCGTGAGGTCACGCGAGAGCCCCGCATAGCTGCGGAGCGAAGCAGGAACGGTGATCCTGTTTTGCTTGTCGGGTGTCTCAGCGCTCGCCCCGGAGAGAAAGACGCGGAGGTAGTCACGAGCCTGCTTGCTTGTGACCGGGGCCTGACGGATTTTGTCGTGAAGCGCTTCGAACTCGCGGGTGCTGAACACGTACACGCAGTGCTCCTGGCCGCGGGTCATCACCACTCCCCCTGCGAGTTCCTCTCGGAACTTCGCCGGAAGGATGATCCGGCCTTTTTCGTCGAGCTTGGGGGCGTACGTGCCAAGAAACACGGTTCCCCCTTCGCTCCGGCCAACCATCAGATTGACTCCACTTTACTCCACTTTGCACCACATATCTACGAATTGTGCGTCGGATCGCGGTTTTTTCCCCAAAGAGGGGCGTCATTACGCGGATGCTGATGGTGGAGGGAAATGGAGCATTGTGAGCGCTCGAGGAGGGTGAAAAGCGACGCCGGTGGCGGAATCGGACGACCGCCGGCCGCTCAGGCACGGACGCGGTCACCCGGGTGGATGGGAGTGGTCGTCCGGGTGGAGGAGAGTGGAGCCTCGCCAGGATGGCCAGCCAGCGGCGGGCTCGATGGTGCAGTACCCGGGCGATACCGGCCGAGGCCGTCGCACACAGGCACGAAAAAAGGGCCGACCATTTGGTCGTCCCTCAGGGCAGTTCAGGTGCGCTTCGGCGCGCAAAATCGCGCGGGTGGACGGGTGCACTCACACGGTCAGGAGCAAGCGATCACCGGCGGGACGCCAGCGATGATGATGAAATCTAGTGGTCGTCCTGGCGTTTGTCCCAGCGGTCGTTCATACGATCCATGAACGATGCTGATGCCTTCGTCTGTGATCCGCTCCCCGACGCGGGGAACGCGGAACGCGGTTCGGATCCGCCAGTCGCCTTACCGGGCGAGATCGCAACCATGACACCGACGAGCATCGCGGCAAAGCCGATGATGCCGATGATCGGCTGTTGCAGTATGACTCCGGCCACGAGCGCTCCGGCACCGACGATCGTGACAACGCAACCGATCGCGATATTTCGATAGCTCGGGCGGCCCTTCCGGTTACCGACGGTCGATACGAAATCAGCGTCGTTCCTGTAGAGGTTGCGCTCCATCTCATCGAGAAGCCGTTGCTCCTGTTCAGACAGTGGCATGATGTTCCCCTCCAACTCGGGTGTGACGCAGGTTCATCCCTGTCAATTCTAGCCCGGCTCGGATGGCTAGGCTAGCGATGTGAATGAAACCGTCAACCTGAACGACCTTGTCCAGTCTCGGATCGTCGAGTTCATTTCATCGCGAGAGACAATTCTCTCCCAGGTCGGATCAGGTCTCGATCCCTTTGCCGCCTTTTCTCGGGAATTTCTCAGCGGTGGCAAGAGGTTTCGAGCGCGCTTTTGCTATTGGGGCTGGCAAAGTGTCTCCGACGCGCCCGCCCACCACGACACCGCCGGGAATGCGTCCCTCTCCGACGTGGTCTCCGTCGCGAGCTCGCTCGAAATTTTCCATGCGGCCGCTCTGATCCACGACGACATCATCGACAATTCAGACACCCGGCGTGGTGCGCCGAGCGCACACCGCCGTTTCGAGCGGTTACACGAGGATGGCGGGTGGGACGGGGACCCGGAAGCATACGGACGAGCCGCCGCCACCCTCCTTGGCGACCTGTTGCTCGGCTGGAGCGATGAACTCCTCGACGAGGCGCTCGACTCCTGCTCGCGACCGATTGCCAGAACGGCTCGCGCCGAGTTCAATCGCATGCGCACAGAGGTCACGGCGGGCCAGTACCTGGACATCCTCGAAGAACGGGCGTGGCGGTCGCACTCCGAAGACTCCCAGTTGAGCCGTGCGCAACAGGTTCTCATTTACAAATCGGCGAAGTACAGCGTAGAGAGCCCCCTCGCGCTCGGTGGCCTCCTCGCCGGAGCAACCGAGGCGCAACTCTCGTCACTGCGCGCGTTCGGGCTTCCGCTTGGCGTCGCGTTCCAGCTTCGTGATGACCTGCTCGGAGTGTTCGGCGATACGTCCGTCACCGGGAAGCCGAGCGGGGACGACCTGCGCGAGGGCAAACGCACGGTGCTCATCGCCCTCACGAGAGCCGCAATCCCAGCACCCGCCAGACGCATCCTCGACGAGCTTCTCGGCGATCCCGGCCTCACCGACGACCAGGTCGCATCGCTTCAGGCGACGATCCGCGATTCGGGTGCTGTCGACCAGCTCGAAGCAATGATCGAGAACAACGTCTCTCGTGCTGTTGCGGCGCTCGATTCGGCCCCGCTGTCTCCGGCTGCCACAGCGCAACTGCGGGCGCTCGCGGATGCCGTGACGCGGCGAACCTCATAGAGGAACCACCCGAGGCGAGCCTCGATCCGAGAAACTCCCGGAGACTGGCTCACGCCAATTCGACGTCGATCAGGCCAGAGCCTGTGCCACTCGGCGGACCTCGGCCTTTCGACCGGCGCGCAGGGCGTCGATCGGCGCCGCGAGCAGGCTCTCTTCTTCCTCGAGGAGCCACTGCATCGCGTCTTCATCGCGGAATCCGGCATCCGCGAGAACGAACAGCGTCCCCCGGAGCTCGCTCAACGGCTCATTGTCGCGGAGGAAATCTGCGGGCACGCTCAGGATTCCATCGCGCTTGATGGCGAGCAGCTGGCGCTCCTCGATGAGTTTGCGGATGCGGCTCTGGGTCACCCCGAGTGCGTCGGCAAGGTCGGAAAGGGTCAGCCACTGTCGCTCAGGAAACATATCTGTCACGGTACGAGTCTGCCATGCCGTGTGGTTTCTTCTCACCCCCTCTCGATCCAGTACTCCAGTATCACCAGCAACATCTGTCTCACTGATTGACTCCCGGCACAGTTCTATGGGACCGTATCAGCGTGGATGTCACACGAACGGGGGTCATTCCATGCCGTTGCCATCAGCGCCGTACCTGCTTGATTCAGACTTGCCCGCCACCGCGTCGCCGACGGCTGACGCGCCCGGCGAAGGAATGACCACCGGCCGAATCGGTTCCGCCGGGTCAGAGCGGCGGGAAGCGAACCGGCGACGTGCCCGGAACCTCACACTCCCCCTTGTGCTCACCGGCTCTCTCGCCGCGAGCATGCAGATCGCTCTGCCCGCCGCCGCTCACTCACCGAGTTCACCGTCGCCGCGAGCCAGCGTGCCCGCTCCGACGCCGCCGAAAGCAAGTCCGACTCCCCTCGTTGTCCAGGCCGCTCCTGCCCAGTACACCGTGGAATCCGGCGACAGCATTTCGGGCATCGCATCAAAGTTCGGTCTCGCAACGGCATCCGTTCTCGCGCTCAATGGCCTCGGCTGGTCAAGCCTCATCTTCCCTGGCCAGGTACTCCTTCTCACCGGCGCTGCCGCGAGCCCGGGCGCCGGGACACCAGCGCCCGCGCCCGCCCCATCGCCCGCCCCCGCTCCGTCCACCGCATACACCGTCGTGTCCGGGGACACCATCTCCGCGATCGCGCACGCCAACGGCGTGACTACCGCCGCTGTGTACGCCGCGAACGGCCTCAGCTCCGCGAGCATCATCTACCCCGGTCAGAGCATCCAGATTCCCAGCGCATCGGCACCAACACCGACACCGGCACCCGCTCCGCCAGCAGCAGCGCCCGAGGCGCCGCAGGCTCCAACCGAGTCCACGGTCACACCGATGTCGGCCGAAATGCGCCAGAACGCCGCAATCATCGTCTCGACGGCCCGCTCCATCGGCGTGAGCGACTACGGCATTGTGATCGCGCTCGCGACAGCGGCACAGGAATCCAGTCTGCGCAACGTCCAGCACGGCGACCGTGACTCTCTCGGCCTGTTCCAGCAACGACCAAGCATGGGCTGGGGAACCATCGAGCAGGTCCTCGACCCGGTACGCGCGACGACAGCATTCTTCGGCGGGCACGTGAATCCCAATCCGGGCCTCACCACCGGACTGCTCGATATCGACGGCTGGGAGTCACTCAGCGTCACCGCCGCAGCACAGGCCGTTCAGAAGTCCGCACACCCCGACCTCTACACCAGATGGGAAGCATCGGCGCGTGCGTGGCTCGCCGAGCTCGGATGACGACTCCCCCGCAGGGCAATACTACGATCGGGTCACAAATTGCCCTTGATTAGTGGGCCGCACGGTGTTTTGCCAGCGCCACGGGCACGCGGCTCCATAGACTTTCGTTCGTGACAACCAGCCAGCAAACCGACCCGATTATCGGCCGTCTCATCGACGACCGTTATGACGTGCGCTCGCGCATCGCTCGGGGCGGCATGGCGACTGTCTACCTCGCCACTGATCTTCGGCTCGAGCGACGTGTCGCCATCAAGGTCATGCACGGCCACCTCGCCGACGACAGTAATTTCCGCAACCGGTTCGTCCAGGAAGCGCGCAGCGCCGCGAGGCTCGCCGATCCGCACGTTGTCAGCGTGTTCGATCAGGGCCAGGACTCGGATCTCGCCTACCTGGTCATGGAGTACCTGCCGGGAATCACTCTTCGCGAGCTCCTCCGCGACCACGGCAAACTCACTCCCCGTCAGGTCATCGACATTATGGATGCCGTGACGAGCGGTCTCGCCGCAGCTCACCGCGCCGGCATCATCCATCGGGACGTCAAGCCGGAGAACGTCCTCCTCGCCGACGACGGCCGGATCAAGATCAGCGACTTCGGCCTTGCGCGCGCCGCGAGTGCGAACACGGCAACGGGCCAGTCACTGCTCGGCACCATCGCGTACCTCTCACCCGAGCTGGTCACTCGGGGTGTTGCCGACGCCCGCAGCGACATTTACGCACTGGGCATCATGATGTACGAGATGCTCACGGGCGAACAGCCGTACAAGGGCGAACAGCCCATGCAAATCGCATACCAGCACGCGAACGAGTCGGTGCCACGTCCGAGCGCCGTGAACCCTGACGTCCCTGACGCCCTCGACGACCTCGTGCTGTGGGCGACCGAACGCTCCCCAGACCAGCGTCCGAGCGACGCGCGTGAGATGCTCGAACGGCTCCGCGAGGTTGAGAAAGAACTGGGCTTCGGCGGGTCAGTGAACGCGCAGGCAACCATGGTGATGGCAACGCCGCCGCCGGCAAGCGACACCGCCGGCTTCACGCAGGTGCTCACATCCCCTTCAATGCGCGCAGACCCCGTCGATCCTGTCGACGCCGCGTCGGCACTGAGCACGGTCACGGCAAAACGCCGAACCAAGGGTTACTGGATCCTCGGTCTCGTGCTGCTGCTCGCTGCTCTCTCCGGCGGCACCGGCTGGTATTTCGCGGCCGGACCCGGCTCGAACGTCTCCGTCCCGTCGGTTGTCAACGAGACCCCGGAGGCGGCAACGCAAACGCTCACAGATCTCGGACTCGAGGTCGCCCAGGCGGAAGAGTACAGCTTCGACGTCGCCGCTGGCCTTGTCTCGAGCACCGACCCGACTGAGGGTGCGCTCGTCGACAAGGGCAGCACGGTGACGGTGAACGTCTCCCTCGGCCGCGCGCCCGTCGCCGTGCCCGCTCTCGCGGGAATGACGCTCACCGACGCTGAGGCATTCCTCGCCGAGAATCGGCTCACCACCGGTTCGATCGACCAGCAGTTCAACAACGACGTTCCCGATGGCACTGTGCTTCAAGCGACGGATGCCACGACCGGTGCCGACATTTCCGGCGGTGGCGAGATCCTCCAGGGCGAAACGGTGAATCTCGCCGTTTCACTCGGCGGTATCCCGTCGGTCGGCGGTATGAGCCCCGATGAGGCGCGAGCAGCCCTGACCAACCGTGGACTTGTTGTCGCGGACAAGAGCAAGGAAGAGTTCAGCGACGACGTCGCCAAGGGTGTCGTCATCAGGGCCGAACTGCCCGATGGCACCGTTCGACCCGGCGACGCCGCCACCCTCGTGGTATCCAAGGGTGAAGACCTCGTCGCGGTCCCCGATGTCGTTGGAAAGGTTCTGGCCGAGGCAAAGGCTGAACTTGAAGGACTCGGATTCACCGTCAAGGTCATCAGCGACGTTGCCGAGGCGAACTGGGGCTTCCCGCTCGTCACCGTTGATCAGTCCGATCCCGCAGCGGGAACATCGATCAAGCGAGGCTCAACCGTCACGCTGACGTCCTATCTCTTCGAGGCGTAGGAAGCGATCTACGCCAGGAGCGGCCGGTGTCGTCGACGAGCCGCTGCCCACAGAAAAACCCCTCGGGCCCGGCCCGAGTTGTTTTTCGTTGCCCGACCTACTTGCCGAGTTCCTCAGCGACCAGGAAGGCGAGCTCGAGGGACTGCATGTGGTTGAGTCGCGGGTCGCACAGTGACTCGTAGCGGGTTGCCAACGCGGCTTCGTCGAGCTGCTCAGAGCCGCCGAGGCACTCAGTGACGTCGTCTCCGGTCAGTTCGACGTGGATTCCGCCCGGGTGGGTTCCGGCCTGGCGGTGCGCCTCAAAGAAGCCCTTCACCTCGTCGACCACGTCGTCGAATCGACGGGTCTTGTACCCCTTCGGCGTTGTGATTCCATTGCCGTGCATGGGGTCGGTGACCCACAGCGGGTTGGCATCCGTCGCCTTGATCGCTTCAAGCAGCGGCGGGAGGGCGTCGCGGATCTTACCGGCGCCCATCCGGGTGATGAAGGTCAATCGTCCCGGCTCACGGTTCGGGTCGAGCTTGTCGATGAGCTGGTTCATCGTGTCAACGGTCGTCGACGGGCCCAGCTTGACACCGATCGGGTTGCGGACCCGAGACAGGAAGTCGACGTGCGCACTGTCGAGGTCGCGGGTGCGCTCACCGATCCACAGGAAGTGGGACGAGGTGTTGTACGGAGTCCCGGTGCGGGAGTCGATCCGGGTCATCGGCCGCTCGTAGTCCATGAGCAGCCCCTCGTGGCCGGTGTAGAACTCGACGCGACGCAGCTCGTCGAAGTTCGCTCCCGCGGCCTCCATGAACTTGATCGCGCGGTCGATCTCGCCCGCGAGACGCTCGTACTGCTGGTTGGCGGGGTTCTGCGCGAAGCCCTTGTTCCAGGAGTGCACCTCGCGCAGGTCGGCGAAGCCACCCTGCGTGAACGCGCGGATCAGATTGATCGTGGATGCCGCGGTGTGGTACCCCTTGAGCAGCCGCGCGGGATCGGGACGGCGCGAACCCTCGGTGAAGTCGTAGCCGTTGACGATGTCGCCGCGGTAGGCCGGCAGCGTCACGTCGCCACGCGTCTCCGTGTCGCTCGAGCGCGGCTTGGCGAACTGTCCCGCCATCCGCCCCATCTTCACGACCGGCATCGACGCACCGTAGGTGAGCACGACCGCCATCTGCAGCACCGTCTTGATACGGTTGCGGATCTGCTCAGCCGTCGCCCCGGCGAAGGTCTCGGCGCAGTCACCGCCCTGCAGAAGGAACGCCTGGCCGGAGGCCGCCCGACCGAGCCGCTCGCGGAGGTTGTCGACCTCGCCGGCGAAGACCAGCGGCGGCAGCGTCGCGATCTCTGCCGAGACGGCTGCGACCGCATCCGAATCGCGCCACTCCGGCTGCTGTTTGATAGGCAGAGTCCGCCAGTGGTCCAAAGGGTCGAGCTGCTGAGGCATCCGCCCAGTCTATCGGCGCGAAATCACCCTCGGATTCCCTATGACGCCGCCGCGCGATCCTTCACCGAGGAGGCGTAGACGTCCTCGTATTCCTGCTCCCCCAGCCGCTGCAGCGCCACGATGATCTCATCCGTGATGGAGCGCAGGATGTACCGGTCGCCCTCCATCCCCCGGAAGCGCGAGAAGTCGAGCGGCTCGCCGATGACCACGCCGACGCGTGCGACGCGCGGGATCGTGGTCCCGATCGGCATCATCGTGTCGGTGTCGACCATCACGACCGGCACCACGGGCACGTGGGCCTCCAGCGCCATGCGGGCGATGCCGGTGCGTCCGCGGTACAGGCGGCCGTCGGGGCTGCGGGTGCCCTCCGGGTAGATGCCGAGCAGGTCGCCGCGGCCCAGCACCTGGAGCCCCGTGTTGAGGGATGCCTCGGAGGCCTT
>JAZQRG010000126.1:0-4897 GCA_045629445.1 Mycetocola sp.
ACCCTGAGTCTTGACCGGGATCGGACGCTCGCTCCCCTCACCCCTGAGCGCGAAGCCGGAGCCACGATCACAACGACGGTCGACCGGATCGCGGGCGCCCGTGACGTCTACCCGCACATTTCCGGGATGATTGCCGCTGGCAGCCGCAGCGATGCCGGCCGTGAGGCTGCGCTCGCCCTCCTCGACGTGACGCCCGACGCCCGGCCGACCGCGATTCTCGCGCAGAGCGACCTGCTCGCCGCTGGGGTGATCGCCGCGGCTGAGGAACTCGGTCTCCGCGTGCCAGAGGATCTCAGCGTTGTCGGCTTTGACGGCATCCGTGTCGATGGTCTTGAACGCCGGCTCACGACAGCGTGGCAGCCGTCACACGACAAGGGTGCGGCCGCTGGGCGAGCCGTCGTCGAGATGCTCGCGGGACAGTCGCCCGATGCGGTCGCATTTGGTGTGCGGTTCCAGCAGGGCGATACGACGGGCCCCGCGCCGCGCTGACCTTAGTCGTTGTCGCGCTCGCGGTCGAGTTTCATGATGGCCAGGATTCGGCGGAGGTCCATCGCAACAGCGGCGACAGGGGTGAGTTTCGATGGCGCGCTGTCGCGGTCGGCATCGATATCGGCGATGAGCGCGTCGACAGCGGCGTCGGCCGCGGCGACCGCACTGTCCACCTCGTCGCCGTCGGCATCCGAATTGCGGGTCGATAAGACCTCGCCCACCGCGTGGAACGCGCTCGAGAGCGGCTCTCGAAGGTGCTCGGGTACTTCAGAGTGGAAGGGCGCGTCCCAGATGGCGGCGGCAAGCACCTCGGTGAGATCGCGGACGTGGAACGTGATCCGCTCGAGGTCGGAGAGGTCGCGGTAGTCCTCGTCGAGGTCCCGCTTGTGGAGCCGCGCTCGCGGGTTGCCCTTTCTGCTCTCGTCGGCATTGCCCACCGCCTCCCTCACGGCGCCGGCGGTTTCGGCGAGCGTTTCGCTGCGGCTCGCCCACTCCTCGTGTTCGGGTGGCCAGCTTTCGACCAGGGCATCGCCGACATCATCGAGGTGCTTCGCGAGCAAGCTCCGGAACTCGGCGAGCTTGAGGGCAGCCCCGGTGAAGTTGAGCGGCGGGAAGATCAGCAGGTTGACGAGCAGGCCGACGACGATGCCGACGCTCATCTGGACGATGTAGCCGATTGAGTATGAGTCGGCGTTGGGACCGCCGACGATGAGGACGAAGAGCGCGGCGACGGGAACGTAGTCCCCGCCCGTCGTGAGCCACTTGCTCCCTGCGATGAGCACGCCAGCGCCGATCACGAGAGAAATAGTGATGACGTTGGGCTCGGCGACAATAAGCACGATCGCCGCGAGCAGGATGCCGATGGCGAGCGACGCGAGGGTCTCGATGCTCGTGCGCAGGGAGCTCATGAGCGTCGGATACATGCTGATGAGTGCGCCGAGCGGGGCGTAGTACGGATAGTCGTCAGCCACGCCAGGCACGAGCGGCGCAATCATCCATGCGATTCCGACGGCGATGGATGTCTTGATCGCGAGCAGGAAGCGGGGGTGGACCAGCCAGGATTTCAGGGTGGTACCCGTGCTTTTCACCCTGGTGCGTGTGGCTGATGTCATTGATTCATCATCACAAACTCCGCTGGGAAGCCGTGGGGGTTGCGCGCGCTGCGGTCCTGCCTCGGGTCAGCGCTTCTGGACTGACCACTCCCGGTCGAGGATTGCGTAGACGCCCGTGTCGCCCCACTGTCCCTTGACCCAGAGGTCTTCGAGGAAGTGTGCCTCCTTGCGCATGCCGAGGCGGTGGCAGAGCCGCACCGAGGCCTCATTCGCGGGGTCGAGCTTCGCGATCACCCGGTGGGCGCCCATCGTGCCGAAGGCGAAATCGAGGGTGGCGCTCGCCGCCTCCGTCGCGTATCCCTTGCCCGAGTAGTCGGGGTGCATAATCCAGCCGACCTCGAGGCTCTTACTCTCGGCGTCGTGCAGAGCGAGATAGATCAGCCCCATGACCTGCTGGTCGTCGCGCCGTTCGATCGTTGGCTGGATCCAGTCGCCGGAGTTCTCGAGCCTGGATTTCGTCGCGGCCTCCGTGATCTTTTCCTCGATCGTGGAGCGGTCGCGCGGTTCGTAGAGGAGGTACGTGCATACGTCCTCGCGCGATTGGAACGCGTGGATCGGATCGATGTCCGAGATGGTCGGCAATCGGAGGGTGAGCCGTTCCGTCTGGATCGGGCGGGAGAACTCGGTCGCAAGCATGCCTCATGCTAACCAGACGCCTCGTGATGGACTACCCCCGCTGTGCCCCACTTGTATGGGTCTTTAAACGAACGACATCCGTTCAGTGTGCGCGAAGTGTCCTGAAGCGGATGCTTGGGGTTCGTTTGTGCGCATTGAACGTGACGGCATCCGTTCAGTGCGCGCAAAGTGTTCTGCGGCAGGTGCGCAGGTCAGAGCAGGCCGAGCTCCAGGGCGAGGGTCACGGCACGCGTGCGGTCAGACACCTCGAGTTTCTCGAACACGTGGAGAAGGTGCGTCTTGACCGTCGCCTCGCTGATGAAGAGTTGCTTCGCGATTGTCGGGTTGCTGTGTCCGGCCGCAACGAGCCGGAGCACGTCGAGCTCCCTCGGGCTCAGCTTCGGGGCGGGCGGAGCCGCACCCTGTCGCATCCGCTCGACGAGCTTCGCCGCGATCGCCGGTGCGAGCACGGTCTGGCCACCGACAACCGAGCGCACGCCCTCAACGATTTCGCCCTCGGGTGCCGCCTTGAGCAGGTAGCCGCTCGCTCCGGCCTCGATCGCACCGAGGATGTGGTCGTCGGTCTCGTACGTGGTGAGAATGAGCACGCGCGTGCCTGGCACGGTCGCGACGATCTGCGCGGT
Source organism: Mycetocola sp. (assembly GCA_045629445.1). Lineage (GTDB taxonomy): Bacteria > Actinomycetota > Actinomycetes > Actinomycetales > Microbacteriaceae > Mycetocola_A. Next base: position 2,861 of record JAZQRG010000126.1, read on the forward strand.
CGCCTCGGCGCCGTCGACCTCCGGGCCGCTGACAACGGGCATCCGCAGGTCCATCAACACGAGGTCCGGTCGAAGCTCTTGCGTCAGTGCGACAGCCTCAGCGCCGCTTGCGGCCTCGCCGACGACCTCGATTCCGTCGGTGAGCGACAACAGCGACGCGATCCCTGAGCGCACGATGGGGTGGTCGTCGGCAACAACGACCCGGATCGGTGCGTCAGTCATGCTGAGATGTCCTTCACGAGGGGGATGGTGACCGTGAGAAGCGTGCCCGACGCGGTGACGGCATCCGCAACGTTCAGCGTCCCGCCGACGAGACCGACCCGGTCGCGCATGCCACTGAGGCCGAACCCGCGCTCACCGTCGGGCACGAAGCCTCCGAGCCCCCGCCCATCGTCGCGAACCTGCAGGCTCACACCCTCGTCATCCTGCAACACGGTCACGGATGCCGAGCGCGCGTCCGCGTGCTTCCTGACGTTGGCGAGGCCCTCCTGTGCGCAGCGCAGCAGGACGACCTCGAGATCGCGGGGCAGGTCGCCGAGCGTCACGTGCGTTGTGACGGTGACGCCGGTTTCGCGTGAGAAGCGGTCGCCCAGCCTCGCGAGTGAGTCGGCGAGGGACGCGTCGGTCGACGGCAGACCGGCATTCGCTGCCACCAGGGCTCGCGCCTCGCTGAGGGCATCCCGCGCGGTGGATTCAATCAGTTCCAGGGTGGACTCGTCCGTCGGCTGCTCGCGCTTCGCCCGCTGCGCCAGCATGACGATGCTCGTCAGGTTCTGGGCGATGGTGTCGTGGATCTCACGGGCGATGCGTTCGCGCTCGGCGGTCGCGCCGATATCCCGGTGCATCAGTTCGAGGTCTGCCTGGGCCGACTGAAGCTCCCCGAGCAGCCGCTGGCGTTCGTCACCGTACTCGGCGATGCTCGTGATCCACAGGCCGAGTGCGAGGCTGAATCCGAGCGAGAGGCCACCGACGAGGAGAGCCTGGATGGCGCCGGCGGTACCGTCTCCGATCCCGATGAAGAAGCCGACGGTGATGAGGATGCCCGCGCCAATGTTCGCGAGCACGGCCTGTTTTGTCGTGAGTGAGATGACCCAGATCAGCGGAAACACGATGAACTGAGTGGTGATGAGGTTGGGCTGGAACGCGGCGCCTCCGCCGACGATGAGGCCGAGGAGCGCCTGCACGGTGACGCTTGGTGCCATCGATGCCGGTGCTGCGACTGCCGCGACCCTGTCGCGCTGGCCGATGAGCGGCCGGCCGAGCCAGAAATACACAATGGCGAGCAGTGCGAGAGCGACCAGTGCCGCCCACTGGGCTGCCCCGGTCGACAGGTACATGACGATGACGCCAACGATCACGACCGTGGCGCCGACGGCACCGTCCCACCACTTCGGATTGTTCACTGCACTACTCTCTCGCATCGCATCGCATCGCGCTGGGTGCTGCGGTGAAGGGTTTCGGGAGGAGATTCGAGGGGGCCGGCACGCAGGTGCGCGCGGCCACCCCGATCTTCCTCCCGAAACGATCTGGTTCAGCTGTCCTTGCGGATCCAGCGGAAGGTGAACCGGCAGAGCAGCAGACCGACGACGCACCAGATGATCATGACGCCGGCCACCCAGTCGAGCTCCCACGACGCGTTTTGCTCGAGCGGTGCGAAGTTCTCGGGCAGGAATACCGACCGCATGCCCTGCGCGAGCCACTTCAGCGGAAACACGCTCGCGATGTTCTGCAGCCACTCGGGCAGCATGGTGAACATGAGGTAGACCCCTGAGATGAACTGAAGGACGAGAACGATCGGGATGACGACCGCCGTTGCGCTCTTCCCCGTGCGTGGCACCGCAGAGAGGGCAATGCCGAGCACGGCCGATGTGATGATGCCGAGCAGGTAGAGCCAGGCAAACCGAGCCCACAGTTCAGGTTCGGTGGGCAGGTCGATCGAGAAAACGACCCGCGCCACCACGAGCAGCAGCGCAATCTGGGCGAGCGATGTGACGAAGACCTGCCCCATCTTGCCGATGAAGTAACTGATCACCGGCA
>JAZQRG010000127.1:0-5062 GCA_045629445.1 Mycetocola sp.
GGCGGCACCGAGTGCGCCTGCGGCGGCCGCGGCTGTCTCGAGGCAATCGGATCGGCCGGCGCCATCAGTCGGCTCTATCGGGCGGGCCTGCCGTCCGGTGAACCAGCCGTTGGCGTCATCGGCGCCCGCGAGGTCCTCGAACGGGCACAGTCCGGTGATCGCATCGCCCAGCGAGTGTGGAACGACGCAACGGATGCCATCGGCCTCGCTCTCGCACAGAGCGTCGCGTTGCTTGCGCCGGAGGCGATCGTTCTCGGCGGCGGTCTCGCCCAGGCTGGCGCCGCCCTGTTCGGCCCGGTGGCCGAACGGATGAACTCGTTCCTCACCTTCCACCGCCGTCCCGTCCTCCTGCCGGCGACCGTCGGAGAGAACGCGGGACTGGTCGGAGCAGCGCTCGGCGCCCGCGGCATCCTCAGCGCTCCTGAAGGCGCGGTTGCCCGGTGATCCTCACCGTCACTCCCAACCCGGCCACCGATGTCACCCTCACGGTCGACTGCCTGAATCCCGGCCACACCCACCGGGTTCCGCCCGGTGCTCGCCGCGCCGGCGGCAAGGGCATCAACGTTGCCCGGGTACTCACGACGATGGGGCTGGATGCAGTCGCTATCGCGCTGGTCGGACGAAACGACAGCGAGTGGTTCGCTGGCGACCTCGGCGATCTACCGTCCGAGTTCGTCACCGTTCCCGGGAATGTCAGACAGTCGACCGCTCTCGTCGAACCGGAGCGCACCACCATCTTCAACGAGACGGGTATAGCCGTTGACCCGGCCATCTGGACGGAACTGGTCACCGCAGTGACCGGCAGGCTCTCCGGAGCGACGTGCCTCGTGATCTCCGGAAGCGTGCCTCCCGAGTGCCCTGATTCGCTCTACGGCGATCTCGTCGCGGCCGGTCGCACCGCCGGAATCCCGGTTATCGCCGATGCCACCGGCATCCAGCTGCGGGCAGCGGCGGCTGCAGGCGCGACAGTTCTCAAACCCAACGCGAGCGAGCTGGTCGAATCGACCGGCGAATCGGATCCGATCGCCGGAGCTCGGGCGCTGCAGGCCCTCGGTGCCGGACTCGTTCTCGTGTCGCTCGGCGAGGAGGGAATGATCGCCGTTCCCGTGGACCCCGACGAGCCCGTCCTCTCCGCACGGCTCGGTCGGGTGCTGTCCGGGAATCCGACGGGAGCCGGTGACGCCGGCGTCGCCGGTATCGCGTCCATCCTCGAAGCCTCGCAAGCCTCCAGCGGCATTCCCGACACCCGCGCTCTCCTCACCAGGGCGACGGCGTGGTCTGCCGCCGCCGTTCTCGAACCTCTCGCCGGTGCCGTCGACCCTGACCGTGTCGCTGCCCTCGAGAGGGAGATCACCGTTTCCGTCGCCAGAACACCGACCCTCCTTCCTGAAAGAGACTCATGACCCTCGCGAGCACGAGAACGCTGATCGACGACGCCTACCGCAACGGAACCGGAATCGGAGCGTTCAACGTCGTCTCACTCGAAACCGCCGAGGGACTTGTCTCAGCGGGTGAGCGCGCCGGTCTTCCGGTGATCCTGCAGATCTCGGAGAACTGTGCCCGCTACCACGGTGCGCTCGAACCGATCGCAGCCGCAACGCTCGCTCTCGCTGCAGCGGCGTCAACTCCGGTCTCGGTGCATCTCGACCACGCGGAGGATGAGTCACTCGCCCTCCGTGCCATCGACCTTGGCTTCAGCTCGGTTATGTATGACGGCGCGAAGCTCGACTACGCCGACAACGTCGCAGCCACCCAGCGGGTCGTGAACGCGGCACACAGCGCGGGCGTCTACGTCGAGGCCGAACTCGGAAAGGTCGGCGGGAAGGACGGAGCGCACGCTCCCGGAGTTCGCACCGACCCCGACGAGGCTGTTTCGTTCGTCGCTGACACCGGCGTTGACGCCCTCGCCGTTGCCGTCGGTTCGTCGCACGCGATGACCGACCGTGTGGCATCCGTCGATCTCGACCTCATCGCCTCGCTTCGCTCGGTGCTCGCGGTGCCGCTCGTGCTGCACGGCTCCTCTGGAGTCGCCGATGCGCACATTGCCGCGGCCATCCGGTCCGGCATGACGAAGATCAACGTTTCGACACACCTCAACGGTCACTACACCCGCGCGGCGCGGGCGGTGCTCGACGCTGATCAGGGAATCGTTGACCCGCGGAAGTACCTCGCCCCGGCACGGGAAGCGCTGAGCCTGGAAGCGGCCCGGCTTTTGACGCTCTTCGCCCTGGTTCAGGAAGCAGACCATGAATCGCGATGAGCGGTTGCGGGCGATCCTCGATCTGCTCGCCGAGAACGGGCAGGTTGAGGTCGACGACCTCACCACCTCGCTGGATGTTTCGCCAGCGACGGCTCGGCGTGACCTTGACACGCTCGCCAGACAGCAACTGCTGACGCGCACGAGGGGCGGCGCTGTCGGCAATTCGGTCGCGTACGACCTGCCCATTCGATACCGCAACGAATCGAACGCCGATGCGAAACAGCGGATCGCGCGCGCGGCGAGCGCTCTCATCCACCGCGGCAGTGTCGTCGGATTGTGCGGCGGAACGACGGCGACGGCAATCGCGACGGAGCTGTCCACCCGGTCGGACCTGTCCGAACCGTCGCCGGAGCCCAGCCTCACGATCGTGACGAACGCCGTCAACATCGCCGCACAACTCGCGATGCGCCCGCAGTTCAAGGTCGTCGTGACGGGCGGGGTGGTACACCCGCGGTCATACGAGCTCGTCGGGCCATACAGCGACATGATCCTCTCGGGCATCGCACTCGACCTGGCGTTCATCGGGGTCAACGGTGTTGTTCCCGAACACGGCGCATCGGTGAATGACGAATCAGAGGCGCACGTGAACCGGCTCATGGCGACGCGAGCTGCCCGCGCCGTCATGGTCGCTGACTCGACCAAGATCGGTGTCAGGTCGTTCGCTGCGGTCGGGGGTGCCGACATCTTCGGCAGCTTCATCACCGACGACGGAATCACCGCAGAGCAGAAGCGTGCATTCGCCGCTGACGGCATCGACGTTATCGTTGCTTCGTGACCGAACTCGCGCCTGCCCCCATCGACCTCGTCATCCACTCAGCCCGCCTGGTCTCGGGAGGAGCGGTCACGACCGACGCTTTCGTTGCGTTCTCCGGCGACACCGTTGCCGCCGTCGGCACTGGTACCGACTGGGCCGCCCTCGCTCCGACTGAGACCGTCGACGCGACCGGACTCACGCTGACACCCGGCTTCATCGATATCCACGGGCACGGTGGCAACGCGTGCTCGTTCGATGACGGTGCCGACAGCATCCGTTCTGCGCTCGAAGTGCATCGCGCTCACGGAACGACCCGATCGGTGCTCTCGCTCGTCACCGCCTCGATTGACGACCTCGTCGAACGCGTGAGCGTCATCGCCGACCTTGCCGAGGCCGACCCCACCATCCTCGGCTCGCACCTCGAGGGGCCGTTCCTCGACGTCGGCCACCAGGGCGCGCACACCCCCGAACTGCTGCACGCCCCCGAGACCGCGAGCATCGCGCGGCTCGTCGACGCCGCACGAGGCACGCTGCGACAGGTGACGCTCGCGCCAGAGCTGCCGGGTGGCATTGAGGCGATTCGCCAGTTCGTCGATGCCGGTGTTGCTGTCGCCGTCGGGCACACCAACGTCGACTACGAGGGTGCGCTCGAGGCGTTCGACGCGGGTGCGAGCATCCTGACCCACGCGTTCAACGCGATGAACGGCATCCATCACCGCGCACCTGGCCCTGTCGCAGCCGCTGCGGCGACGCCGTCGGTGACCCTCGAGATCATCAACGACGGTGTCCACGTTCACCCCGAGGTCGTTCGGATCGCATTCGCTTCCGCACCGGGCCGAATCGCGATGATTACGGATGCCATGGCTGCGGCCGGTTCGGACGACGGCGTTTACCAACTCGGTTCACTCTCCGTCACCGTGACCGACAGTGTCGCCAGACTGACCGTCGGCGACTCGATCGCCGGTTCGACGCTCACCCTCGACGATGCGCTGCGCCGTGCGGTGCACGACGAGAGGATCTCGCTTGCGGATGCCGTCACCGCGCTCACAACCACACCGGCCCGTGCGATCGGGCGTGCCACCGACCTCGGGCAGCTCGCGCCGGGATTCGCAGCTGACGCAGTCCTCCTGACCGACGACCTCACCGTCGAGCGCGTCTGGGCCGCCGGCATCTCGGTGCGCTAGCCGACGCCGGCGCCGACCGAGATCACCCGCTCCGGACGACAACACTCGGCACGCCGGGTGAACTCGACCGCACCGAGTGTTCTCGCGACCGGCGAGCGCACCGGTGCGGTGGCGACGCCGCTGTGCAAGGCTGTCGGCATGCCACTCACCGATCCCAAGGACGACCTCACCGTCTACCTGCAGCGCGCGAGGGAAGCGCTGCTGTGGAAGCTCGATGGTGCGTCCGAGTACGACATCCGTCGTCCGCTCGTACCGACCGGCACCAACCTTCTCGGGCTGGTCAAGCACCTCGCCGGGGTCGAGTCCGGTTATCTCGGCGTGACGTTCGGTCGGCCGTTTCCCGAACCCATCCCGTGGATGGACGACGACGCCGAGCCGAACGCTGACATGTGGGCCACCGCAGACGAGTCGCGGCAGTCGATCGTCGCGCTGTATCGGCGAGTCTGGGCGCACTCGGACGCCACAGTCGCCGCCCTCGGTCTCGACGCGGTGGGCCGGGTGCCGTGGTGGCCGGCCGACCGCAGTGAGACGACCCTGCACCGCATCCTCGTGCACCTCGTCGAGGAGACCAATCGTCACGCCGGACACGCCGACATCGTCCGGGAGCTCATCGACGGGTCCGCCGGGCTTCGGGACGGCGTCTCGAACCTGCCGGATGAGGATGCCAGCTGGTGGGCCGCGTACGTCTCCCGGCTCGAGCGGAACGCTCGCACGGCTGCGGACGCGACCTCGGACGCCGAGCAGCGCATCGGCTGACATGCAGGCGCCTGAACCAGAACTGTCGGCGGCGGACGTCCCCGACGTTCCCGTTCTTGCGCCCATGGCAAGCGCGCTGCTCGGGCCCGCCGCGTGGGGGCCCGTCGA
>JAZQRG010000128.1:0-1500 GCA_045629445.1 Mycetocola sp.
CCCTGACGGCCTCCCTGGTCGCCGAGCGCATCACCGGCTGGGTCGACCCGATCTACGTCAACGCCGACATGCAGCGCGGCCACGACATCGAGCCGATCGCGCGTGACCTCTACGCCGAGAAGTACGCCCCCATGTACGCCGGGAAGTACGCCCCCGTCACCGAGCTCGGCTTCATGGTCCGCGTGTTCCCCAGCGGTCACCGTCTCGGCTACTCCCCCGACGGCCTTGTGGGCGACGACGGGCTGATCGAGGTCAAGGCACCCCGAGCCAAGACCCACCTCCTGACGATCCTCTCCGACGCCATGCCCAAGCACCACATGGCTCAGGTGCAGGCGGGACTCCTCGTCTCGGGCCGGGAGTGGTGTGACTTTTTGAGCTTCTACGGCGGGATGCCGATGTTCTGCAAGCGCATCCTGCCCGACCCGCGCTGGTTCGAGGCCATCACCGCGGCCGTCGCCCAGTTCGAGATCACGGCCGCAGAGATGCAGGCCAAGTACGACGCCAACACGACCGGACTGCCCGAGACCGAGCGGTACGTCGACCTCGCAGACCAGATGGAGGTGGCCTGATGGAGAGATGGCTCCCTGTCGTCGGATATGAGGGCATCTACGAGGTCTCCGACCAAGGTCGAGTGCGTTCGCTGGATCGGATCGACACTCGAGGACACGCCCGACGCGAGAAGGTTCTGCGTCCACGCAAGACCACCCGGGATCACCTCGCTGTGGCCCTGTACGCCGACAGTGTCCGGACCGACTTCCAGGTGCACCGCCTCGTGCTGGAGGCATTCGTGGGGCCTCGTCCGGCCGGCATGGAGGGGTGTCACTGGAACGACATCCCGACCGACAACCGGCTAGAGAACCTCCGCTGGGACACCCGCAGCGCGAACGTCGCTGACAGCGTCCGCAACGGGCGGCACGCGATGGCGAACAGGACGCACTGCCCGCAGGGGCACCCCTACACACCCGAGAACACCTACACCTACCCGCGCGGTGCTCGCGCATGTCGTGAGTGCCGCCGGATCTATCGCGAGATCCGTCGGGAAGAGCGCCGCTCAAAGGGCCGCGAGTACATGCGCCAAAAGCGCGCCGCAGCAAGTGAATCGACTCGACAGAAAGAGGCCGCGTGATGGACATCTCTGAGACCACAGCCCCCGACAGCACCCAGGTCAACGCCGACGACCTGATCGGATCGCCTGTCACTGTGACCATCACGGGGGTCAGTCGGGGCACCGCAGAGCAGCCGGTGAACATCAGCCTCGCCGAGTTCCCCGGACGCGACTACCGCCCCTCGAAGTCGATGCGCCGCGTCATGGTCGCCGCCTGGGGCAAGGACAGCTCGGCCTACGTCGGCCGGCGCCTGACCCTGTTCCGCAACCCCGACATCAAGTTCGGACGCGACGTCGTCGGCGGCATCCAAATCTCCCAAATGTCGCACATCGACAAGCGGGTCAAGGTCGCGCTCACCGAGTCCAGGGGCAAGCGGTCGCCCTTCACCGTCGAC
>JAZQRG010000129.1:0-1917 GCA_045629445.1 Mycetocola sp.
CTTCTGGGCTGCTCGAATGCCCAGCCGGTCGCGGTGAACCTGCTCGATGAGGCCGACCTCGACGTCGTCGTGCTGGGACTCCTGCTGGCCGAGGAGCAGGGAGCACGTGTCCTCACCCGCTGCGGACCGTCCTTCCCCGGGGCACGGCTTGGCATCGCGCCCCGCGGGCCGCTTTCCCACGACGAAATCTTCGCCGGGGGCGAGCGTCCCGGCCACGGCCTCATCGTTGTCGGCTCGCACGTGGACCTCACCACTCGGCAGGTGGCGCACCTGCACGCTGAGGTCGCCGACGTCGAGACCATCGTTCTCGACGTTCCGCGGTTGCTCGATGAGGACACCGCCGACGCCGAACTCACCCGCTGCTCCGACGCTCTTCTCGCAGCGTTGAGCCACACCGACGCGCTGCTCGCCTCGAGCCGGGAGCGGATCACGGGCAATTCCGGTCACTCGAGCCTCGTGATCGCCCAGACCGTCTCCGCCGCCCTCGTCGCGCTCACCGCACTCGCCGTGCGAGAGGCACCTCCCGCCTGGGTGATCGCCAAGGGCGGCATCACCTCGAGCGACGTGGCTACCGACGGTCTCGAAATTCGCCGCGCGACGGTGGCCGGCCAGCTCTTCCCCGGCATCGTCTCGGTCTGGCTCAACGCCGGGGAGGACAATCCCGCTCTCAACGGCCTGCCGTACATCGTCTTCGCTGGCAATGTCGGGGCCGACGACACCCTTGCGGATGCGGTGAAGATCCTTCGCGGCGACACCCGAACCTCAGGACCTCAACGATGAATAGGGGCGCTGGCGGGAACTGACGTCTGATCCTGCTGACTGCATTATTACTGCGGCGCTCAATGGCATGAGGTTCCTGGGCGGGTTGCCCCGTTCTGGGGCAGGGGTTGCCCGTCCCGCTCCCGGAGCCATGTGTATGGTGGGCCCCGTGGGCAGATCGCTCGAGAATTAATACCGTGCAATGGTGCACGAAAGGAACATTATGAAGGCTTGGATTCTCAACGAAATTGGCGAGCCGCTTCAGCAGAAGGAAGTAACTACTCCGACAGTTGGCCACGGCGAGGTCCTGATTAAGGTTCGTGCAGCAGGTCTGTGCCACAGCGACGTGGCATACATGGCGGGCCACTTTCCGATCACAATGCCGGCGCCGGTGATTCTCGGCCACGAACTTTCGGGCGAGATTACGGAGATCGGCGCCGGCGTCGCGGGGTTCCAGATCGGTGACGCGGTGGCTACCGTGGTCAGTGCGACCGACGCCCCAGGGATCACTCGCTCTGGCGCATACGCGGAATACGCCATCGGTAAGGCTGACAACCTTGTCAAGCTGCCGGAGGGCATGGACTGGGCCCAGGCCGCAGCGTCCACTGATGCCGGCGTGACGTCATACACCGGAGTGGTCGTGCACGGGGAGGTCACGGCCGGCCAAAGGGTCGGAATTATCGGGCTCGGAGGCCTCGGTATGACGGGGGCCCGAATTGCTGTCGTGAAGGGGGCGACCGTCTACGGCGTCGAACCCAAGGAATCCGCGTGGGATCTCGCACTCCAGAACGGAGTCACCGAGGTCTATGACGACATTTCGAAGTTAGAAGGCATGGGTCTCGACGTCGTCGTAGACTTCGCTGGATTCGGCACCACGACCGCCGGGGCTTTGCGCGCCGTCAAGAAAGGCGGCATCGTCGTGCTCGTGGGTTTTGGGGTGATCGATGTCACAATCAGCGCCATGGATCTCATCAGCAATACCGTACAGTTGCGTGGCTCCACCCCTGCCGGTGACCCAGCCCACCTGCGAGATGTGCGCGACATGGTCGCATCCGGTCAACTGACAGTGGCGGCATCGAAGATCACGTTCGACGAGATTCCCGACGGTCTTGCGCGACTGGGGCGCGGAGAGGTCACCGGCCGTCTGGTGGCGATGCT
>JAZQRG010000130.1:0-6904 GCA_045629445.1 Mycetocola sp.
AGCGGCCACCTCGGTGTATGCGTGCCCGATGTGGGGCGCATCGTTCACGTAGAAGATGGGCGTTGTGATGTAGAAGGAATTGCCGCTGGCCATGAAGTCAATCTTATGGCCGACACGGGCCGCTTCCAGCCGCGTTACAGGGCGGCTCTAGTTCTTGTCGGCGAGCGCCGCCTGATACAGCTCGCGCTTGCTGATTCCTGTTGCCTCGGAAACGGAAGCGGCGGCATCCTTCAACCGCTCCCCCGCCGACACGCGCTCGAGCACCTCGACCACGCCGTCGTGCAAACTGAATTCACGCTTCTCGGCCCCGGCGATGACGATGCAGATCTCGCCCCGAACCCCCGGAGCAGCCCACTCGGCGAGTTCGGCGGCCGTTCCGCGTTTCACCTCTTCGAACATCTTGGTCAGCTCGCGGCACACGACGGTGCGGCGGTCGTCGCCGAAAACGGATGCCACGTCGGCGAGTGAGGACGCCAGACGGTTGGGCGATTCGAAGAACACCATGGTGCGCCGCTCGTGTTCAAGCGCGCGAAGAGTGGTCAGGCGATCTCCCTGCTTGCGTGGGAGGAAGCCCTCAAAGCTGAACCTGTCCGTCGGGAGGCCTGAGACGGCGAGCGCCGTGATGACAGCGCTCGGCCCGGGAATCACGGTGACGTCGACGCCCGCGTCAACGGCCGCGACAACGAGGTGGTAGCCGGGATCCGACACCGTCGGCATTCCGGCATCGCTGAGCACGAGCAGATCCGCGTTGCGCGCGAACTCGACGAGCTCGCCCGACTTCTCCCGCTCGTTGTGCTCGTGCAGGCTCACCAGGCGCGGTTTGTGCGCGATGCCGAGGCCCTTGAGCAACTTGATCGTGGTGCGGGTGTCCTCTGCGGCGACCACCTCTGCGGTGCTGAGGGCGTCGACGAGTCGTTTGGATGCATCCCCGAGGTTTCCGATCGGGGTCGCTGCGAGGATGATCATGGCTCAAGTCTCGCACTCCTCGCCGGACGCGCCCTCTCCGCTCGTGGTCGAGATCACCCGTTCCGGTCGAGATCACCCGGCATAACGGATGTTCTCGACCGGGATGGATGATCTCGGCGCCAGCAGCACCCTCACGCCCCTGCCGGGCCGTGTCGCTACCATTGCAGGGTGTCCGCCCCGTCCCGTGAGTCCTTCTCCCACCTTGTGAGCGGTGGGACGACCGGAAACGCTGACACCAGTGAACCGCGCGGCTCGAGGCTCGACGACTGGTGGGGCCGGCTTATGTCGACTCCCGGCCGCCGCCGCCTGTGGTACTGGGGCGGTCCGATCCTCGTGACTCTCCTCGCCGCGGTGCTGCGGTTGTGGAACCTCGGGACACCACACGCCCTCGTCTTCGACGAGACCTTCTATGTGAAGGATGCCTGGACCCTCCTTCACCACGGATATGAGTCGTCCTGGCCCCCAGAAGCCAACACCGATTTCAACGCCGGCAGGGTAAACGGCTTCCTCGACGATCCGGCATACGTTGTCCACCCGCCGCTCGGCAAGTGGCTCATCGCCCTTGGACTTCTGGTGTTCGGCGCTGACGACAGTGTCGGCTGGCGCATCTCGACGGCTGTCATCGGCATCCTCGCTGTCCTCGTGCTCACCCTCATCGCCCGGAAGCTCTTCCGCTCAACGCTGCTCGCCGTGATCGCCGGTTTCCTGTTCGCGATCGACGGGCACGCGATTGTGATGTCGCGGGTGGCGATCCTCGACAACTCACTCATGTTCTTTGCCCTCCTCGGTTTCGGCTGCATCCTCGCCGACCGCGGCTGGCACGAGCGGCGACTGACAGCCGGGGTCGCCGATCTTCGGTCGGCCGGGAACCAACCCGAGTGGGGCCCGGCTCTCTGGTGGCGCCCCTGGCTGATCGCCGCCGGTGTCGCCTTCGGGTTCGCAGCGAGTGTGAAGTGGTCCGGCTTCTACTTCCTCGCGGCGTTCGGGCTCTACCTCATCGTCGTTGATGCGCTCGCACGCCGCCGGCTCGGACTGCCGGCGTGGCTGACGGCATCCGTCCTCAAACAGGGTCCGGTGACCTTTCTCCTGCTCGTGCCCGTCTCGCTCCTCGTCTACCTCGCCAGCTGGATCGGCTGGTTTACGAGCGATAACGGTTACTACCGGCACTGGGCCGAGCAGCCGGGCAACGCCTGGACCGGCTTCTTCTCCGAGGTTCCGTCGGTCTGGCAGAGCTTCCTCTTCTACCAGCAGTCGATCTACAACTTCCATGTCGGCCTGGCCGCCCCACACCCATACTCGGCGAACCCACTGGGCTGGCTCGCCCTGATCCGGCCGACGAGCATGTGGTACGCCTCCCCCGGCGCCGGTGTCGACGGCTGTGTCGCTGAACCCTGTTCGCAGGCCATCACCTCGATCGCCAACCCGCTGATCTGGTGGGCCGCCGTCGCGGCAACCCTCTACCTCGTCTACCGGCTGATCCGGTGGAGGGAGTGGCGGGTCGGCCTCATCCTTCTGGGAGTGGCAGCGGGCTACCTGCCGTGGCTGATGTACACCGAGCGCACGGTTTTCCAGTTCTACACGATTGCGTTCGAGCCGTACCTCCTGCTCGCCCTCACGTTCGTTCTCGGCCTGATCGTGGGTTCGAGGGACGATCCGCGATACGAACGCACGCGGGGCCTTGCCCTGGCGGCGGTCTTCCTCGTCTCCGCGGCCCTGCTGAGCGCCTTCTGGTATCCGCTCTGGTCAGCAACAACAGTGCCATTCTGGTTCTGGCAACTGCACTCATGGCTGCCCTCATGGATCTGACACTGACCGGGCGACCGGCCTGGCTGCCAGGTGTCGCCGTCGCCGCAGGCGCAGCGGCGCTCGCCTGGGCCATTGCCGCGCTGGTTCCCGCTGTGCCGCTGCTGACAGCCGCCGTCGCTCTCGGCATCGTCGTCGCGCAGCTTCCCGCCGCGCGGCCGTTCCTCGCCGGCACTCTCGCCCCGGGACTCGCGTTGTCGGCCCGTCGCCTCATGCGCATCGGTGTTGTACTGCTCGGCCTCAAACTCAGCCTCTTCGACGTCGCGTCGCTCGGCTGGGGCGTCTTCCTCTCGACAGTGGCCATCGTCCTGATCACGTTCGGCGGTACCTGGTTGCTCGGCCGGGCGTTCCGCCTGCCCGGCCACGAACCGCTGCTTCTCGCGACCGGTTTCGCCATCTGCGGAGCGAGTGCCATCGGGGCGATGTCGGGTGTGGTGCGAGCGAAGAACACCGAGCAAGCGCACCCGGTCGCCCTCGTCACCCTCTGCGGCACGCTCGCCATCGCCGTCCTTCCCGCGCTGTGGCATCCGCTCGGTCTCGACAACCTGCAGTTCGGGCACTGGGTCGGGGCGAGCGTGCACGACGTCGGACAGGTCGTCGCGACCGCACAGATCGCCGGGAGTGGAGCACTCGCCGTCGCCCTCGTCGTCAAGCTCACCCGGGTCGTGATGCTCGCGCCGATCGTCGCAGTCGCCGCGGTGGTCGAGCGTCGCCGCTTCCGGCGGAACGACGAAGTGTCACGGCCGCCGCTGGTTCCTTTGTTCGTCCTCGGCTTCCTCGCGGCAATCCTCGCTCGGACATTCCTCGACATTCCCGAACCGGTGCTCGCCACCGCAGACGGTATCCAGACTGCTCTGCTCGCCATGGCACTGTTCGGCCTCGGCGCCGCGGTCAACCTCAAGAAACTGGTCACAACCGGGTGGCGCGCCCTCGCCGTCGGCCTGCTGTCGTGGGCGCTCATCGCCGCGCTTGCCCTCGCCGCTGTACACCTGTTCTCCTAAGCCACACAGCATCGTGTCGCTCTGTTACGACGGGGTCGAAGTGTTGCACTGCCGCTGGAGTAGCGTGAGCGCATGGCAGATCGCGAATACGGCTTCACGACGCGTGCGATTCACGCGGGCAACATCCCTGACCCGGTGACCGGAGCGCGCGCGCTCCCGATTTACCAGTCGACAGCATTCGTCTTCGACGACACCTCGGATGCCGCTGCACGCTTCGCACTGCAGAAGTACGGCAACATTTATTCGCGACTGGCGAACCCGACGGTGGCGAGCTTCGAAGAGCGAGTGGCGAGCCTCGAAGGCGGCCTCGGGGCCGTCGCGACGGCATCCGGCCTCTCAGCACAGTACGTGACCTTCGCGAGCCTCGTCGGTGCGGGCGATCACATCGTCGCGTCGGCGAATCTCTACGGCGGATCGATCACCCAGCACGACGTCACCCTGCGGCGCTTCGGCGTCGAGACGACGTTCGTTCAGTCGGCGAACGCCGAGGACTACGCCCGAGCGATCACCGACAAAACCAAACTGATCTTCGCCGAGACCATCGCAAACCCGTCGGGCGAGATCGCCGATATCGAAGGTCTCGCCGATGTCGCCCACGCGCACGGCATCCCGCTCGTCATCGACTCCACGATCGCCACGCCCTACCTCAACCGGCCGATTGAGTGGGGTGCCGACATCGTCACTCACTCGGCGACCAAGTTCCTCGGCGGGCACGGCACGACGCTCGGCGGTGTCGTCGTCGAGAGCGGCCGCTTCAACTGGAACAGCGACAAGTTCCCGCTGTTTGGCCAGTCGGTGCCGAGCTACGGCGGCCTCGAGTGGTCGGGCAACTTCGGCGAGTACGCCTTCCTCACGCGCCTGCGGGCCGAACAGCTGCGTGACATCGGCCCTGCACTGTCGGCGACGGCGGCAGCCACCCTCGCGCAGGGCGTCGAAACCCTCTCCTACCGGATGCAGGCTCACGTCGACAACGCGCGCGTCGTCGCGAGCTGGCTGGAACAGGACCCTCGGATCGAGGCGGTCTACTGGGCCGGGCTCGACTCGCACCCGCACCACGCCCGTGCCGAGAAGTACCTGCCCAAGGGCCCCGGCAGCGTGTTCAGCTTCGTGGTGAAGGGCGGCAGGACCGTCGGGCAGAAGCTCATCGAGTCGGTCGACCTCGCGAGCCACGTCGCCAACATCGGTGACACCAAGACGCTCATCATCCACCCGGCATCGACGACGCACGCCCAGCTGACCGAGCAACAACTCCTCGACGCCGGTGTCCTCCCCGGTGTTGTGCGCCTCAGCGTCGGTATCGAGGATGTCGACGACATCATTTACGATCTTGACCAGGCGCTCACCAAGGCAGTGGAGGCATAGGCAATGTCAGATCTGGTAACCACGCAACTGCAGAACGGGCTCACCTGCTCGCTGCCCTCTGGTTCGCCGCTCGCGAAGCTGCTGAAGTCGCAACGCACCTGGGTGGGTCCAGATGCAAAGGAGCGCCTCGGCATCCTTCGGAGCGCGAAATCCATCGCCATTGTCGGCGCGTCGCCCAACCCGGCCCGCTCGAGCTACTTCGTCGGCACCTACCTCAAGCAGTCCACGAACTACCGGGTCTATTTCGTGAACCCGAACGCCGATGAGATCCTCGGCGAGAAGGCCTATCCCGATCTCGCCTCTCTTCCCGAGGTACCCGACATCGTCGACGTGTTCCGCAAGGCGAGTGACATCCCTTCGGTGATCGATGACGTGCTTGCCGCAGGAGCCAAGACCGTCTGGGTGCAGCTCGGTATCTGGAACGAGGAAGCCGCGCGCTACGGCGAAGAGCAGGGCCTCACCGTCGTAATGGACCGGTGCATCAAAGTGGAGCACGCCCGGTTCCACGGCGGGCTCAATCTCTTCGGTTTCGACACCGGCCAGATCTCCGCTCGCAAGCAACTGATCTGACCGATCGGCGCAGTTAACCTGCTGTAACCGAGAGTTTTCGCACGAACGTTGCGACCCCGCGTGTGCGGGAGCCGCCAGCCCCGCCTGGCCGTGCCGTCCTGCCTATAGTGGCAGGACAGCACTCGCACAAGGAGCACTCATGACGGCGTACGTTTCGGCGTTCGATCTCTTCTCGATCGGCATCGGCCCGTCGAGTTCACACACCGTCGGCCCGATGCGCGCCGCGCTTGATTTCGCGAACCGGCTCACCGACGCTGGGCTCCTCGGCGCCGTCGACCGGGTTACCTGCGTGCTGTATGGATCCCTCGGCTCGACCGGCATCGGACATGGAACACCGGATGCCATCGCGGCAGGTTTGGCGGGCCTGCGCCCGGAGACCTGCGACCCCGCTGCCGTGCACGGTGCCTGGTCGCGCCTGGTGCCAGGGTCGACGCTTCTGCTCGCCGGAGAACGGACGATCGCGTTCGAGAAAGGTGACGTCACCTTCGAGCCGCGGACCCGACTGCCAGGCCACCCCAATGCGCTGACCCTGACCGCGTCCAGCGGCGGCGTTCCCCTGGCCGGCGACACCTACTATTCGGTCGGCGGCGGGTTCATTCGCCGCGAGGGTGATGACCCTGCCGCCAGCGAGACGGTCGCCTTTCCCCTGCCATTCCCGACCTCGGTTGCCCTCCTCGAGATCTGCGCGAGCCACGGCCTGCGGATCGACGAGGTCGCCCGGCGCAACGAGGAGGCGATTCGGGCTACGGACGACGTTGACAGCGGCCTCGACGCCATCTGGGCGGCAATGACCGAGTCGGTCTCGAACGGACTTGCGACGCCCGGCATTCTTCCCGGTGGCCTCCAGGTCAAACGCCGCGCGGCGGCGGTGCGGGAGCACCTCGAGATTGCCGAGGCCGAGAGCGGACGGGAACTGCCGACGGAATGGCTGCACTCGTTCGCCCTCGCCGTCAACGAGGAAAATGCGGCGGGTGGCCGGGTCGTGACCGCTCCGACGAATGGAGCTGCCGGGATCATTCCCGCTGTCGCCTCGTACTACCTGCGTTTTGTCCCCGGTGCCTCAGCCGACGGCATACGGCGATTTCTCCTGACAGCAACGGCGATCGGCTCGCTGTTCAAGGCGAACGCGTCGATCTCCGGTGCTGTCGGTGGGTGCCAGGCCGAAGTCGGGTCGGCGGGCGCGCTGGCAGCCGGGGCGCTCT
>JAZQRG010000131.1:0-1963 GCA_045629445.1 Mycetocola sp.
CGCCTGCATCGCCGACAGGATCTGGTAGGTCTTCCCCTCTCGAATGAGGTTCGACAGCGCCGGCGTGATCACCATCACCTCGGTAGCCACCACCCGCCCAGACCCACTCGCCTTCGGCACGAGGGTCTGGCAAACGACGCCCTGCAGCACGCCGGAGAGCTGCGTCCGCACCTGGTCCTGCTGATGCGACGGGAACACATCGATCACACGGTCGATCGTCTGCGCCGCATCCTGAGTGTGCAGGGTCGCAAACACGAGGTGACCGGTCTCCGCCGCGGTCAGCGCCACCGAGATCGTCTCCAGGTCACGAAGCTCACCGATCAGGATGACGTCGGGGTCCTGCCGCAGCACGTGCTTGAGCGCATTGTTGAAGCTGTGCGTATCAGCACCGACCTCACGCTGGTTCACAATCGACTTCTGGTTCTTGTGCATGAACTCGATCGGGTCTTCCACCGTCACGATGTGGTCAGCACGCGTACGGTTCACGAGGTCGATCAGACCTGCGAGCGTCGTCGACTTACCCGAACCGGCCGGACCGGTTACCAACACCAGCCCGCGTGGCAACGCCGCGAACCGGCTCACCGAATCGGGCACACCGAGCTCACTCAAGCGCTTGATCTCGGACGGAATCAACCGGAACGCCGCCCCGATCGCCCCACGCTGCATGTAGTAGTTCACGCGGAAACGACTCTCGGCGGTCAGCGTATGCGCAAAGTCGAGTTCGAGGTGCTCGTAAAACGCCTCGCGCTGCTTGTCGGTCACGATCGCGGCGAGCTCAGCGGTCACCTTGTCGCGACCCCACGGCGCAGCGCCACCGATGGGCCGCAGCCCGCCGTTAACGCGCACCATCGGCGGCGCATCCGCCGTGACATGCAAGTCGGATGCGCCCAGGCTCCCGACAAACGCCCGCGCCTCGGCAAGCGAGATCTCGGCCTCCGTCTGCGGAACAGCCTCGCCTTCGCCACGCTCCACCCGCGCTGCCGCGGCAGCTTGCGCCATGCGGTTGGCCTCGCTGCGCGTCATCGGCCTGCCCGCTGGCACCCCGAAGCCCGAAGGCGCGTCGACGTTCGGTGGCACGTATGCCGCTGGCGGCACGTATGCGCTCGGCTCAGATCCGAATCCGGATGCCGTCGGCACCGAATACGCAACAGTCGGCGTCGCATCCTGCGAGGGCGGCGTGGTGAGCTGCTCGGTCTCCGCGGAGGTCGGCATGACGCGGGTGCGCAACCCGGCCCGTGGCGCGAACGGCGGCACCTGCTCGTCAGATACCTCAATACTGCCCGACTCGGCATACGAGCTCACAACAGGATCCGCCGCCTGCGCGCTCGGAACGCTGCTCGCGGCATCCGTTCGCGGTTTGATTCCCGGGGTCCACCCACCGACGTTCGCACCGGCGGGCAAAATCGGAATCTCATAGATTGGATCGCTCAAGCGTCACTCCCTCAAATGTGCTTTCTGCTGTCTGTCTTCGTTACTCGCCGGTCGTCGCGCTAAACGACAACCCGCAGAATCTCTTCAAGGCTCGTGAGCCCCATCGTTGCCTTCGTGTACCCGTCTTCGCGGAGCGTAAGCATCCCCTGCTCCCGCGCCACCCGGCCGATCTCCGCGCTCGACGCGCGTGCGACAGCCATCCGCTCGATCTCTTCCGAAATGCTCATCACCTCGTGAATCGCGAGCCGTCCGCGATACCCGGTGTTCGAACACTGCGTGCAGCCGACCGGCCGGAAGATGCCCGGCATGCGTCTGCTCACCTCGACCTCGGGAAACTTCATTCGCCGCAGGTCATCCGAGGAGTGCTCCGCCGGCGCCTTGCACCGGTCGCAGAGCCGCCGCGCGAGTCGCTGGGCGACCACGCAATCGAGCGCTGACCCGACGAGGAACGGCTCGATGTCCATCTCCGTGAGGCGCACCACAGCGCTCGGCGCATCGTTCGTGTGCAGGGTCGACAGCACGAGGTGGCCCG
>JAZQRG010000132.1:0-1721 GCA_045629445.1 Mycetocola sp.
CGCCTTGGCGATGGGCATCCCGCGAGACATGGCCTGATGCTCATGGTTTCCGTTCTTGTCAGGGTCCGCTCCGAAATGGCCGGTGAACAGAGCGCTGGGTTTGAGGCCCGCTTCCTTCAGCACGTCCTTCAGTGAAACGCCCGTCCATTCCGCGCAGCCGACGCCGCCATGGGTCCAGGGGTTGCCCTCGGCTTTGGGCTCGAAGAAAGAGCGCCCATTGCCGCCGCATTCAAGAACCATGCGAAAATTCTTTAGCCGGAAGCTGTTCTTGAGGTCAGCGAGTGACAGATCGAGCGCATGCTCCACCTCGCCATCGACGGTGAACCGCCACTCCTCTGGCTTCTCCACTTTCTCGGGCAGAAGTCCGTTATTGCGGATGAAGAAACGTGAGATCGGGGTCGTGTCGTTGTCGAGGAAAGACTCCCGTGTTTCCGCGACGAGCGGCTTGTCGCCGAGAAGGGTCAAACCTTCCTTGCCGAAGAGATCGAAGGCCGGCTTTGCTTGATCCTGCATCGTTATTTTCCTCGATCCCTGCCTGCTCGCCTTTTGGGAGCACTCTACGTTTGAAAGGAACCATTTCAAGCAGGTAGCCTTGTTCTTGTGGTTCTCGAGTTTCGTTTTCCGGTGTCCGGCGCAACGGCCGGGCGTACCGCTTCTGGAGATTCATGCCATGCGCCGCTTTGCTCTTGTCGGCTTGGCTTCACTCGCTTCGATTACGGCCTTCGCGGCCGTGAGCGAGGCGCAGGCGCAAGACCGGCCTCTCACGTTCCGCGTTCAGCCTCGCAGCTTCCTGGACCCTGGCAATGTCGTTGCGCCGGGTTCTCTTAATCCAGGCACGTCTGGTTACGGGCAAACACAATCATATCTGCTCAGTCCACCCTATGCACCGAATGGCGCAGGCTTCGGTGTGGGGCAGCTGCCGGATCCGATTACCAACGGTCCCTTCGTCGGCGCCCGCAATCCCTTCCCGCCTTTCAGCATTCCAGATGTAGAATCGACAGGCTCGATCCGCTGACATCTGCTTAGATCAAAAAGCCCCGGCGTCATGTCCGGGGCTTTCTTGTTTTGACCGAGAGCAGCTTACGACTGAGCCTCAAGCTCCTTGACGATGGCATCGCCCACATCCTGCGTGCCGACGGCATTTGCGCCAGGAGCCGCGATGTCCTTGGTGCGCGTGCCGGAGGCCAGCACGTTGGCGATGGCCTTGTCCAGGCGATCCGCTTCATCGAGCAGGCCGAAGGAATAGCGCAGCGCCATGCCGAAGGAGCCGATCATGGCGATGGGGTTGGCGAGGCCCTTTCCGGCAATGTCCGGTGCGGAGCCGTGCACGGGCTCGTAGAGCGCCTTGCGCTTGCCGGTCGCCGGATCTTCCGCGCCCAGCGAGGCGGAGGGCAGCATGCCGAGCGAGCCGGTGAGCATGGCGGCGATGTCGGAGAGAATGTCGCCGAAGAGGTTGTCGGTGACGATCACGTCGAACTGCTTAGGCCACCGCACGAGCTGCATGGCGCAGTTATCGGCGAGCACGTGCTCCAGCTCCACATCGGAGAATTCTTCCTTGTGGATGCGCGTAACGACCTGACGCCAGAACACGCCGGTCTTCATCACGTTGAACTTCTCCGCCGACGAGACCTTGTTGCGGCGCTTCTTGGCGAGATCGAAGGCGACGCGGGCGATCCGCTCCACCTCATGCGTGTGATAGAGCTGCGTATCGACGGCGCGCT
>JAZQRG010000133.1:0-12594 GCA_045629445.1 Mycetocola sp.
TGCAGAACCGTGAGGCAGGAATGCGTGTTCTCCGTGCCCGCATCCTCGCGCGCCAGCAGGAGGAGCAGGCTGAGCTCGACAGCGCCAAACGCAAGACCCAGATCCGCACCATGGACCGGTCCGAGCGCATCCGCACCTACAACTTCCCCGAGAACCGCATCGCCGATCACCGCACCGGTTACAAGGCATACAACCTCGACGCTGTGTTCAACGGTGCGCTCGACCCGCTCATCCAGTCGGCCATCCAGGCCGACGAAGAGGCGCGGCTCGCCGACATCGGCGATACCAACTAACGCACCACCCAGAAACGACACATGCCGGCCATTGGGTGAGAATGGCCGGCATTTGTGTGTGAGCGGCAGCGCGACACAACCGTGAGAAACGGATGCCGTGAAGGTCAGCATCCGGACGACTCGCTAGATGTGGTACTCCGGTTCGGTCAGACCGTAGGTCTTGCCGCGTTCGCGAGGGCGCGCGACGGCGGGGACCCCCACGAGAATCGACAGCGCCGGTGCGTCCTTCGTCACGACGGCGTTTGCTCCAATGATGCTGCCCTTGCCGACAGTGATCGGTCCGATGATCTTTGCGCCGGCACCGACCTGTACGCCGTCCTCCAGAGTGGGGTGCCGCTTCTCGCGACCGCGGCTCTTTCCGCCGAGCGTGACCCCGTGGTAGAGCATGACGTCGTCGCCGACCTCGGCGGTTTCACCGATGACGACACCCATGCCGTGGTCGATGAAGAAGCGCCGGCCGATGACCGCACCCGGGTGAATCTCGACGCCGGTGAGGAACCGGGCGAGCTGAGAGACGGCGCGGGCCGCCGTCTTCGCGCCACGCGCCCACATCCGGGATGACAGGCGGTACGCCCACACGGCGTGCAGTCCTGAATAGGTCAGGAAAATCTCGACACTGCCGCGGGCGGCGGGATCGTGAACGCGTGCTGCTGTGATGTCTTCCCGGATGCGGGCGATGATTCTCATTCGGTTTTAGTCGAGGAGGTCTGACCAGAGCGGGGTGGAGATGTAACGCTCACCCGTGTCGCAGACGATCGCGACGATCCGCTTTCCGGCGTTCTCTGGCCGTTTCGCAAGCTGGGTTGCCGCCCAGATGATCGCTCCGGAGGAGATTCCGGCGAGGATGCCCTCCTCGGCGGCGAGCCGCTTGGCGACAGCGACCGAATCGTCGAATGTGACGTCGATGACCTCGTCGTAGATGGTGGTGTCGAGGATCTCAGGCACGAAGTTCGCGCCGATGCCCTGAATCTTGTGCGGGCCGGGTGCTCCGCCATTGAGGATGGGGGAGTCGCTCGGCTCGACAGCAACGATCTGGATCTCGGGCTTACGCTGCTTGAGTACCTGACCGACTCCGGTGATTGTGCCTCCGGTTCCGACGCCGGCGACGAAGATGTCGACGTCACCATCGGTGTCGCGCCAGATTTCTTCCGCCGTGGTCTTGCGGTGAATCTCAACGTTGGCCTCATTGGCGAACTGCTTGGCCAGGATCGCGCCCTCGGTCGAAGCGACGATCTCTTCCGCCTTGGCGACGGCACCCTTCATGCCGAGTGCCGGTTCGGTAAGTACCAGTTCGGCGCCGAACGCACGCAGGAGCACGCGACGCTCGGTGCTCATCGACGCAGGCATCGTGAGAATGACCTTGTATCCGCGGGCGGCACCGATGAGCGCGAGTGCGATTCCGGTGTTTCCGCTGGTGCCCTCGACGATTGTTCCGCCCGGCTTCAGCGCACCCGATGCCTCGGCGGCATCGACGATGGCGACACCGAGGCGGTCCTTCACGCTTGAGCCGGGGTTGTAGTACTCGAGCTTCGCGAGGACCGTTGCGCCGGCGTCATCCGTCACTCGGTTCAGCTGGACCAGAGGGGTGTTGCCAAACGCCTCGGTGATATTGGCGTAGATCTTTGCGGCCACGAATATGCTCCTTGGGTAATGGGGGCGCGACGATGCGCGTCAGATTACAGCTTATTGCTGGGTGCAACCGCGTTACGACGGGTCGAATTCCTTCGGACGCGCTTTGGCGAGCGGGTATGCTCGACCTGCGGCGGCACGACCGCACGGATTTTCCTAAGAGAGCGCATGACTTCATTTCGAACGACGTCCGTCGGCGAGGTTCGAGACCTCCTCATCGCCACGCTTGAGAACGCGGGCGTTCCGCACCCCGATGTCGATGCGGAACTGCTGATCGGCCACGTGCTCGGCCTGGGCAGGGGCGAGGTGCAGGCCGCCGTCGTGATGGGGCGAGAGGTGCCGGGTGACCTGATCGCCGAGCTCACCGATCTGGCTGAGCGCAGGGCAACGCGCGAACCGCTCCAGCACATCCTCGGCGTCGCACCCTTCCGCAGGCTCGAGCTGTTTGTGGGCCCTGGCGTGTTCGTCCCCCGACCGGAGACCGAACAGGTCGCCCAGTTCGCGATCGACGCCCTCGGTGCTGTCTCAGAGCCCGAGCCGATCGGCATCGACCTCGGAACCGGCTCGGGAGCAATCGCGCTCGCGATGGCGACCGAGGTTCCCCACGCTCGGATCTTCGCCGCGGAGAACTCCGTCGACGCTTTTCTGTGGGCGAAGCAGAACTTCCGGAAGGTGGGTGCCGACAACGCGACCCTCATTTTCGATGATCTCGCCAGGGCGTTCAGTGAACTCGACGGTCAGGCATCCGTTGTGATCTCCAATCCGCCGTATGTTCCGGATGCCGCGATTCCGCGTGACCCCGAGGTGCGGTTCTTCGACCCTCCCGCAGCGTTGTACGGGGGAGAGGACGGCCTCGATGTCGTTCGGCAGCTGTCAGAGACGGCGGCGCGGTTGCTTCGACCGGGCGGAACGCTCGTGATCGAGCACGGTGAGCTGCAGGGCGAGGCGATTCGCGACATCCTGACCCGCGACGGCTGGCGTGCCGCAGCAACGTTCCGCGACCTCACCCAACGCGACAGAACGACGACGGCGCTTCGGGCGTAACCGAGCCTTCGCCGCCAGCGGTTCCGTCTCGAGAGAGCGAACCGCGCGCATTCGCGGCGTCCTCTCACACAGGCTCCGATAGAATCGGCGGAATGTCCCGTCTCTTCGACTCCTCCGTGGAATCAGATCTTCTCACCGGAATGCGACTGGCTCGAACGGCTCTGCGCCGTGGCGAGCTCGTCGTCATACCCACGGACACCGTCTATGGCGTTGCGGCAGACGCATTCTCGCCGAAGGCCGTGCAGCGACTGCTCGACGCGAAGGGTCGCACAAGGCAGTCACCGCCGCCGGTTCTCGTACCAAGTATCGCGACACTTGAGGCTCTCGCCGCTGTGATCCCGGATGCCGTCAGGAAGCTCGTCGACGCGTTCTGGCCCGGCGGTTTGACGATCGTCCTGCCCGCGCAGCAGTCCCTCGCGTGGGACCTCGGAGACACCGATGGCACGGTTGCGGTGCGGATGCCGGACAACCGCATCGCACTCGAACTGCTGACGGAGACCGGCCCACTCGCCGTGTCGAGCGCGAATCTCACCGGTGAACCGGCCGCGACGACCGCCTCTGACGCCCAGCGGATGCTCGGAGACAGTGTCGAGGTCTATCTTGACGGCGGTGAATCGTCGACGGTGTCATCGACGATCGTCGATGCAACGCGACTCATCGCACCGGGCGGCACGCTGTCGATCCTTCGTGAGGGTGCCATCACCCGGCAGCAGATCCGCGATGTGGTCGGCGACATCCTCGAGGAGCATCCGCCGGCGGACGGTGTGTCCGACGCATGACCCTCTACGCGATCATCGCAGCGGTCACGGCGCTGATCACTTTCCTCATGTCGATCGTGGTCTACAAGCTTGCCCTTCGGTTCAAGCTCTACCCGTCGATCCGTGACCGTGACGTTCACACCAAACCCACTCCGCGGCTCGGGGGAGTGGCCATGTTCATCGGAGTGATCGCGACCTTCGCGATTGCCTCACAGAACCCGTTCTTCAAGGACACCTTCGCCGACCCGGGCCCCATCTTCGCCATTCTTGGCGCGGCGTTGCTCATCGTTCTCATTGGCGTCGCCGACGACATCTGGGACCTTGACTGGATGATCAAGCTCGCCGCTCAGTTCCTCGCGGCGGGTCTTATCGCGTGGCTCGGCGTGCAGATCTACTCGCTTCCGATCGGTGGCCTCACCGTCGGTTCCTCCTGGATGAGCGCGACCCTGACCATCTTCGCCATCGTCCTCGTGATGAATGCCGTCAACTTCATCGACGGGCTCGACGGCCTCGTCGCCGGTGTCGGGCTCATCGCAAACGGTGTCTTCCTGGTCTACGGCTATCTCCTGGTGCGCGAGATGGGCCAGTCGAGCTACTTCAACCTCTCCCTGTTGATCTCCGCCGTGCTCGTCGGCGCGTGCGCCGGATTCCTTCCCCTCAACTGGCATCCGGCGAAGATGTTCATGGGTGACGCCGGCGCACTGCTTGTCGGTCTCCTCATGGCGACATCGGCCGTCGCGATCACCGGGCAGATCGACCCGTCCGCGCTCAGCGCGAACCCCGCTGACGCCGGCGTTGTCGGGCGAAGTCAGTTGCTCGGAGCATTCATCCCGATCATCCTTCCCTTTGCGATCCTCATCGTGCCGCTCCTTGACTTCGCACTCGCTGTGATCCGGCGCCTTCGCGCGGGCAAGTCGCCGTTCAGTGCGGACCGGCTGCACCTGCACCACCGACTTCTCGACATGGGGCACTCGCACTTGCACGCTGTGCTGCTGTTCTATGCCTGGACCGCCGTGATCGCGCTGTCGTGCCTGATGTTCTTCGTCTTCCAGCCGTATTGGTTCGCCCTGGCCTTCCTCGTCGTGGGCGTGATTGTCTGCACGATCTTCACGCTCGCGCCACTCGGCAGACGCAAAGCCGTCGAGATCACGGCACAGTCCGCCGAGGAAGGCACGGAGGTTGCAGAAGACCTCGCCGGTTTCGACCCGCTCGATGAGGCGTCAGAAGACCGTGACCCGGATGCTCCGCTCTCCGAGGCTGTCGTGAACCGCGTGCTTGCCCCCGAACCCGATTCCGACCCACAGAAAGATCAGCGATGAAATCAACACCCATTTTCCGGCAGAGCCTCAAATGGGGAGCAATCGCATCGCTGGCCATCGCCGTTCTCGGCGGCGGCATTGGCTATATCGTCGACGGGACGATCGGGCTCACCAGCGCCCTGATTGGAACAGCACTTGCCCTGCTGTTCCTGAGCATCACGGCGGGAAGCATCCTGTTCGCCAACCGGTTCTTCGGCAGCGACCTCTACGTGCCGATCTTCTTCGGAGTGGTGCTCGGTGGCTGGATCGTCAAATTCGCGTTGTTCCTCATCCTGGCCCTGCTCCTCAAGGACCAGCCGTGGATCAACCCGGTTGTTCTCTTCCTGAGCGTGATCGTCGGTGTCCTCGTGAGCCTCGTGATCGATGTTGTGATCGTTTCACGGTCGCGGATGCTGTATGCCAGCGACGTCACATTGCCGGGCGACAACGAAAATTCCCACTAACTTGGCCCCGATCAGGCCACTCGGTTCGTCGGGTTGCTTATCGTTTGATAGTGTTAGAACGTATTCCCGCTTGAGCATCCCACGCCGTTCGTGGCTGTCTTGCACCCCCCATTGTTCGTCGTCGCGAGAGCTTTGCTCCACGCCCGAAACAGGAGAGCGCGCTGTTAGCTAACGCTGTGAACCTACTGGTTCAGACCTCAACCGACGACACGTCGTTCCACGGTCCGTCGATTCTTGAATTTTTCCCGGATGTTGTGCTCTTCGAGGGCACCGGATTCGACATCAACCGCATCATGCTGATCCGGTTCCTCGCGGTTATCGCGATCATTGTCGTGTTCTGGCTTGGTACCCGACGCCTGAGCGTCGTGCCGGGTAAATTCCAGAACCTCATCGAGATGGCGCTGGACTTCGTTCGCGTCAACATTGCCGAGGATCTCCTCGGCAAGGTAGACGGCAAGCGGTTCCTGCCGATTCTCACGACGATGTTCTTCATGGTGTTCACCATGAACATCACCGGCATCATCCCCTTCCTCAACATCGCGGGAACATCAGTCATCGGTGTTCCGCTCGTGCTTGCGGTCATCTCGTACATCACCTTCATCTATGCGGGTGTGAAGAAGAGCCCCGGCAAGTTCTTCAAGAACTCGCTGTTCCCCGCCGGTGTGCCGTGGCCCGTCTACATCATCGTGACGCCGATCGAGTTCATCTCGACCTTCGTCATCCGGCCGGTAACGCTGACGCTCCGACTGCTCATGAACATGGTCGTCGGTCACCTCCTGCTCGTGCTGTTCTTCGCGGCGACGCAGTTCTTCGTTTTCACCCTGGGTGGATGGTTCATCGGACTCGGAGCCGTCACCTTCGCCTTCGGCTTCGCTTTCACCCTGTTCGAAATCCTGGTTGCACTGCTCCAGGCCTATGTCTTCACCCTGCTCACCGCGGTTTACATTCAGCTCGCGGTAGCTGAAGAGCACTAAAGAGTCGGCAACCGCCTACTCTTACATCACGGAAGGAAACACACGTGGACGCAACAACCGTTCTCGCCGAGATCAACGGAAACATCGCGACGGTCGGTTACGGTCTCGCAGCTATCGGCCCAGCCATTGGTGTTGGAATCGTCGTTGGCAAGACCATTGAGGGTGTCGCCCGTCAGCCTGAGCTGGCCGGTCGTCTCCAGGTTCTGATGTGGATCGGTATCGCCTTCACCGAGGCGCTGGCCTTCATCGGTATCGCCACCTACTTCATCTTCGTCTAAACCTCTTTCACCCCTCGTAAGGAGGCAAGATGCTTCACGCACTCGTTGCGGCGGCTGAAGAGGGTACTACCAAGAACCCTCTTCTCCCCGAGACCTATGACATCGTCTGGTCACTGGTGTGTTTCGCCATCCTCTTGGTGTTCTTCTGGAAGCTTGTACTTCCGAAGATGCAGACAATGCTCGAAGAGCGTACTGCGGCCATTGAGGGCAACATCGCCAAGGCAGATGAGGCACAGCGTCAGGCAGAGGCAGCTCTTGAGCAGTACACCGCTCAGCTCGCCGAAGCCCGCCAGGAAGCCGGCTCGATCCGTGAGGCAGCTCGCGAAGACGGCAAGAAGATCGTCGCCGAGGCTCGGAACCAGGCCACCGTTGAGGCTCAGCGTGTGACCACCAGCGCCCAGGCGCAGATCGAGCCAGAGCGCCAGGCCGCTCTCGTTTCGCTCCGCACCGAAGTTGGAACCCTCGCTATCGACCTCGCAGGCAACGTCATCGGCGAAACACTGTCCGACGACGCACGGGCGACGGCCATCGTTGACCGCTTCCTCGCTGACCTCGAGGCTTCGGAGAAGGCAACCAACTAATGGGAAGCGCTACCAGAGAAGCACTGGACCAGTCGAAGACGGCACTGTCCGACCTCGCACGCGTCGACCTGACAACGGTTGCGGAACTCTTCGCAGCCGGTCGGGTCGTTGGCGATTCTGGCCAGTTGCGCTCGCTCCTCGCGGATCCGTCCGCCGAAGCCGGTGTCAAGGCGACGATCGTCGAGCGCGTGTTCGCACGCAGCATCGCCCCGTCGTCGCTTGAACTCCTCAAGGCTGTTGCCTCGGCTCGCTGGTCGAGCCAGAAGGACCTGCTCGGCGGGATTGAGGAACTCGGCCTCCGCGCCGCGGCCCTCTCCGCCGGGCCTGACGCCAGGCTCGAAGCACAGTTGTTCGCTTTCAGCCGTACCGTGTCCTCCGATGCGGAACTCGAGCTCGCGCTCGGTTCCAAGCTCGGAAGCCAGGACGCAAAACTGGCACTCGTCGACACCTTGCTCACGGGCAACGGATCGCCGGAGATCGTCGAAATCGTCAAGCACCTCGTCCTGCAGCCTCGCGGCCGCCGGATCGGGGAACTTCTTCGCCACGCGGCATCCGTCGTCGCTGACCAGAGCGGCTTCGCCGTCGCAACTGTGTCAAGCGCACGGCCGCTTGGTGCCGCTCAGCTCGAGCGACTCGAAAAGGGACTTGCGGCACAGTACGGCCGCGCAATCCGTCTCAACCAGGTTGTCGACCCCGCTGTCATCGGAGGCCTGCGCGTGCAGGTCGGCGACGATGTCATCGACGGCAGCATCGCCTCGCGCCTCGGCGAACTCAGACTTCAGCTTGCTGGCTAGCGCCAGTAGACAACGTAGGGGACAAGACGTCTCCACACAGATAGGGAAGAAGATGGCAGAACTCACGATCAGCCCCGACGAGATCCGGGATGCTCTCAAAGAATTCGTCACGGCTTACGAGCCGGGTAAGGCAAGTGCGACCGAGGTCGGCAAGGTCATCGACGCCGGCGACGGTATCGCCCACGTCGAGGGTCTGCCAGGCGTTATGGCCAACGAGCTCATCCGCTTCGCGGATGGAACACTCGGCCTCGCGCAGAACCTTGATGAAGACGAGATCGGTGTCGTCGTTCTCGGCGAGTTCAACGGCATCGTCGAGGGCATGGAAGTAACACGCACGGGCGAGGTGCTCTCGACTCCGGTCGGCGACGCATTCCTCGGTCGCGTTGTTGACCCGCTCGGTGCTCCGATTGACGGACTTGGCGAGATCAAGGCCGAAACCCGCCGCGCACTCGAGCTCCAGGCGCCTGGCGTCATGCAGCGCAAGAGCGTGCACGAGCCCATGCAGACCGGTATCAAGGCAATCGACGCCATGATCCCGATCGGCCGCGGCCAGCGTCAGCTCATCATTGGTGACCGTCAGACCGGCAAGAGCGCAATTGCCATCGACACGATCATCAACCAGAAGGACAACTGGGAGTCAGGCGACGTCAACAAGCAGGTTCGCTGCATCTACGTCGCCATCGGTCAGAAGGGCTCGACGATCGCTGCCATCAAGGCATCGCTCGAAGAGGCCGGCGCCATGGAGTACACGACGATCGTCGCAGCTCCCGCGTCTGACCCCGCAGGCTTCAAGTACCTCGCTCCTTACACCGGTTCGGCCATCGGCCAGCACTGGATGTACGGCGGCAAGCACGTTCTCATCGTGTTCGATGACCTGTCGAAGCAGGCAGAGGCATACCGCGCCGTTTCGCTGCTCCTTCGCCGTCCGCCAGGACGCGAAGCATACCCCGGTGACGTGTTCTACCTGCACTCCCGCCTGCTCGAGCGTTGCGCCAAGCTCTCCGACGAGCTCGGTGCCGGTTCGATGACCGGTCTTCCGCTCATCGAGACCAAGGCGAACGACGTTTCGGCGTACATCCCGACCAACGTGATCTCGATCACCGACGGCCAGATCTTCCTGCAGTCAGACCTCTTCAACGCCAACCAGCGTCCCGCTGTTGACGTCGGAATCTCGGTCTCCCGTGTTGGTGGAGACGCCCAGGTCAAGAGCATCAAGAAGGTTTCGGGAACGCTCAAGCTCGAGCTCGCCCAGTACCGCTCGCTCGAGGCATTCGCGATGTTCGCGTCCGACCTCGACCCGGCCAGCCGCCGCCAGCTTGCTCGTGGTGCGCGCCTCACCGAGCTTCTGCGCCAGCCGCAGTACTCGCCCTTCCCCGTCGAGAACCAGGTCGTTTCGATCTGGGCAGGCACGAAGGGCAAGCTCGACGAGGTTCCCGTCGAAGACATCCTGCGGTTCGAGAGCGAACTTCACGACTACCTGGGTCGCAACACCCAGGTGCTCTCGAAGCTTCGCGAGACCAACGTGCTCAGCGACGACATCGTCGACGAGCTCGATGCAGCTGTCGACGCCTTCAAGAAGGAGTTCCAGACCGGTGCGGGCAAGCCCCTCAACGGTCCGGGTTCCGAGCAGTTCACCGAACTGCCCGCTGAAGACGTCAACCAGGAAAAGATCGTCAAGGGACGTCGATAAGTAATGGGTGCACAACTTCGGGTCTATACGCAGAAGATCAAGTCTGCGCAGACGACCAAGAAGATCACGAAGGCGATGGAACTCATCGCCGCCTCGCGCATTGCAAAAGCGCAGGCGCGCGTTGAGGCATCCGGGCCGTACTCTCGTGCGATCACCCGCGCGGTGTCAGCCGTGGCGACGTATTCAAACGTCGACCACGTGCTGACCACCGAGCCGGAGACCATCGAGCGTGCAGCCGTCGTGATCTTTGCGTCTGACCGCGGCCTCGCCGGCGCGTTCAACTCGCAGGTTCTGCGTGAAGCCAACGAACTTGCCGAGCTGCTCCGCAGCCAGGGCAAGGACGTTGTCTACTACCTCATCGGGCGTAAGGCCGTTGGGTACTTCGCGTTCCGCAAGCGCGCGTCCGAAGGTCAGTGGGTTGGCGAGAGCGAAAACCCGACCTTCGCAACAGCGCAGGAAATCAGCGCAGCGCTTCTCGAGCGCTTCGTGCTCGACGCCTCGGAGGGCGGCGTGGACGAGATCCACATCGTTTACAACCGTCTCGTCAGCATGATGAGCCAGGTTCCCGAAGTTGTGCGGTTGCTCCCACTCGAGGTTGTCGAAGGTGTTGAAGAACCCGACGACAAGACAGTGCTTCCGCTGTACGAGTTTGAGCCCGATGCCGGCAGCGTGCTCGACGCACTTCTGCCCGTCTACATCGAGAGCCGCATCTTCAACGCGCTGCTTCAGTCCGCTGCTGCAAAGCACGCGGCGACGCAGAAGGCGATGAGCTCGGCGAGCGACAACGCAGACAAGCTGATCACGGACTACACACGGCTGCGGAACAACGCCCGCCAGGCCGAGATCACCCAGCAGATTTCCGAGATTGTCGGCGGCGCAGACGCACTGTCGTCCGCCAAGTAACTTTCGATTACGAAGAGAGAAGAAGAGCATGACAGACATTGCCACCGCTCAGGACACGACGAGTGAGGTGAAGGCCGGCGCTACCGGCCGAGTCGCACGCGTCACCGGTCCGGTTGTTGACATCGAGTTCCCGCACGACGCGATTCCCGGTATCTACAACGCACTGAAGACCACGGTCAACATGGCGGGCGTAACCCAGGTCCTCACCCTCGAGGTTGCCCAGCACCTCGGTGACGACCTCATCCGCGCCATCGCGCTGAACCCGACCGACGGACTCGTCCGTGGCCAGGAAGTGACTGACACCGGCGAGCCGATCACGGTTCCCGTCGGCGACATCACCAAGGGCAAGGTCTTCAACGTCATCGGTGACGTCCTCAACTCCGCTCCCGGTGAGCAGATTGAGATCACCGAGCGCTGGCCGATCCACCGCAAGCCACCGGCATTCGACCAGCTCGAGTCGAAGACCGAGCTCTTCGAGACCGGCATCAAGTCGATCGACCTCCTCACCCCGTACGTTCAGGGTGGAAAGATCGGTCTGTTCGGTGGTGCAGGTGTCGGCAAGACGGTCCTCATCCAGGAAATGATCCAGCGCGTTGCGCAGGACCATGGTGGAGTTTCGGTGTTCGCCGGTGTCGGTGAGCGTACCCGTGAAGGTAACGACCTCATCGCCGAGATGGAAGAAGCAGGCGTCTTCGACAAGACCGCGCTTGTGTTCGGCCAGATGGATGAGCCGCCAGGAACGCGACTCCGCGTCGCTCTCTCAGCGCTGACCATGGCTGAGTACTTCCGCGACGTGCAGAAGCAGGACGTTCTGTTGTTCATCGACAACATCTTCCGCTTCACGCAGGCCGGTTCCGAGGTTTCCACCCTTCTCGGCCGCATGCCGTCCGCTGTTGGGTACCAGCCGAACCTCGCCGACGAGATGGGTATCCTCCAGGAGCGCATCACGTCGACCCGTGGCCACTCGATCACGTCGCTGCAGGCAATTTACGTTCCTGCTGACGACTACACCGACCCGGCTCCTGCGACGACCTTCGCGCACCTCGATGCGACCACCGAGCTGTCACGTGAAATCGCATCAAAGGGTCTGTACCCCGCGATCGACCCGCTGACCTCGACGAGCCGCATCCTCGACCCGCGCTACATCGGTGATGACCACTACAACACCGCTGTTCGCGTCAAGGCGATCCTGCAGAAGAACAAGGAACTCCAGGAGATCATCGCGATCCTCGGCGTTGACGAACTGAGCGAAGAAGACAAGATCACGGTTGCCCGTGCTCGTCGGATCCAGCAGTTCCTCTCGCAGAACACCTACATGGCGAAGAAGTTCACCGGTGTCGAGGGTTCGACGGTTCCGCTCAAGGAGACCATCGAGTCCTTCTCGGCGATCGCGGACGGCGAGTTCGACCACGTTGCCGAGCAGGCGTTCTTCAACGTCGGTGGAATCAACGACGTCGAAGAGGCATGGGCTCGCATCCAGAAGGAGAACGGCTAATCATGGCGTCGCTCAAGGTCAGTGTTGTCGGGGCCGACCAGGAAGTATGGTCAGGGACCGCTTCCATGGTCATCGCTCGGACTGTCGAGGGAGAGATCGGTATTCTCCCCGGGCACGAGCCGATGCTTGCCATTCTTGCCGAGGGTGAGGTCCGCGTGACGGCCGACAACGGTGAGAAGATCACCGCTACGGCTGCTGACGGGTTCCTCTCCGTTGAGAACAACTCTGTGACGATCGTCGCTGGCAACGCCAGCCTGGTCAAGTAACACCGCCGCAAGGCTCCTCGTAACGCCCCGTGCTGATCCTGCTCCCTCCGTCTGAGACGAAGCGAGCGGGCGGCACGGGGCGTTCGTTGTCTCTCGACGAGCTTCGTTTCCCCGAACTCACCGATGC
>JAZQRG010000134.1:0-22674 GCA_045629445.1 Mycetocola sp.
CGTGTGTTTCGGGCGGTGGATCGTGGGGTCGGGCGCCGATAGGCGTGCGGGCGTGCGGTTTTTCCTCCCGAAGTGACGCCGAAGCGCCATCGCGGCGGCGGCCCGAGGTGGGGCGATGGTGGCCCCGATGGTGGTTCCGCAGACGGGACGCGGGCGGGCGTAGCGCGCCGGCACGTGTGTTTCGGGCGGTGGATCGTGGGGTCGGTCGGCGATAGGCGTGCGGGGGTGTGGTTTTTCCTCCCGAAGCACCATCGCAGTTATCGCGCGGGTGTGTGGTTTTTCCTCCCGGAGCGACGCCGAGGCGCCATCGCGGCGGCGCCCCGAGGTGGGGCGACACAGGGTGGGTGGTGTCGCGGTAGTCTGGCTCGGTGAGCACGCCACGACGTCGCTCGTGTGGGGAGGGGACTCGTGACCGGCACATTCGACGGCGATGGCCTGCGCCCTGCGCGCCCTGAGTCGCGGCGACCAGATGGAGACCCGCGCCCGGCGGCGTACAACCCGCAGCTGCCGTCGACGATCACAACGCGAGAAGCCCGCCGCGCGAACGCCGGACTCACGCCGACCAAGGCCCGGAGTGTCACGGGCAAGAAGCCTAAACCGACGAAGCCAGAGAAAGCCGTGAAGCAAGCCAAGCCGGCCACGGCCCGCACGTCCGCCAAAGCCGCCAAGTCCTCAAAGCCTGCCAAACCCGCCAAACCAGCGACGCGGTCGAAGGGGCGCACCGCGCGAAACCGTGCCCCTGGCCGGTTCGACGGCAACCGCGCGCTGACGATCAGCGTCGCGAGCCTCGCCGTCCTGTCCCTCGTCGTCGTCGGCATCCTGCTGTGGGTCAAGAACCAGAATCCGACCGTCGAGCGGTCCATGTTCGCGGCCTACGTTGCCCAGCAAGCTGAACTGGACAAGGTCGCCGCAGGGGCGGCATCCGACATCGACGCGTTTGCCGAGCTGCACGAAGAATCGACCGAACTCAACGCCGCCGCAGCGACCGCGCTTGCTGCCCTGGTCGGGTTCGCCGACGAACCACCGCGACTGGCCGCCGAAACGGCGAGGGTCGCCTTCGAGTCAAGCATTGCCGCTCAGACGCCGGTTGCTCACTCCACCGAAACCGACACCGACACCGATGCCCTCACCGAGGACTCGAGCGTCGAAGAGTTGGCCCGCGGCATCAACCAGCTCAACGCCGAGGCCGTGCTCATCGAGACCGAAGCCGAAACGGCGGCGGAGGCCCTCGACACGCTCACCGCCACCCGCGACACCTTCGTCGCCGCACTTCTTACCTTCGCGCAGACCATTCCTCCGACGGCGACCGCCGTGATCGATGAGAACCCGGATGCTGGTGCGTCCTTTGAGGATGCCGTCACCGCGGCAGTCACCGCACTGACCGTCGCGATCGAAGCTGGCGAACCCGGAGTCGCAGAACTGCAGGCATACGCAACGGCGGCGGCCGCGATGCAAGCAGAGCAAGCACGGCTCGACGCCGAAAGTGCGGCCGAACCGGATACGGACACCGAGGATCAGGTTGCCCCGCGCGCAACGCCGCGGGCACCGAGCCGCCCGCCGGTGACGGCGCCGCCCGCAACCACACCGCCGGTCGACGAGACGGCGCCGCCTGCGACCACCCCGCCGGTCGAAGACACGGCGCCCGTCGACCCTGCTGTGTGACCGAACTGGAGAAGGCCGACATGACCCCGACCCTTGTGCGGCTGCCACCTGGCCACGCGGCATCCGTCGTCGTGGTGTTGTGTGTTGCGTTCGCGCTCGCGGGATGCAGCACACCCGCTGCCGCGCCGGATGCCGGACCTTCCGCTGGCCCTGCGAGCACTGACCTCACCGTCGACGGGTTGTTCGCCGAGCTCGCAACGATCGAGTGTGAGGCCTACGAGTCTGGGGTGTACAACCAGAATGAGATCTGGGGCGCATACGCGACCGTCGCCGGTCGGTATGAGGAATCGGGGCTCATCGATTCCACCGAGATCGAGGTGCCCGGCGCCGCGGGCACCATTTCAACCATTTCGCTGCGCACGATTCTCACGTCCGAGGACGAGTTGCGCGATAACGCTAACGTCGGCGAGGGGCTGACCACCCGTCGTGCCGACGTGGGCGATGCGGAGTTCGACGTGCAAGCGAGCCTGCTGTGCACGGTTTTCTCGAACAACGGCACGATTCCCCAAGGCTTCGCCGACGGCAACGGGCTCAAGCGCTGAGTTGAAGCGCGGAATTGCCTAGCACGACGGCGCGGCATTCTCTACCGTGACCTCACTTCACGAACGTGGAGTAGACAAGGGACAACAAGCGCAAATCGGGGGTGAATGAGATGGACAGCATCGTTCAACCCTCATTCATCGATTGGCGTCCGCGTCTGCATTCGTGGGTCCTGAAGTCAGGCCCTGCCGGCAGGGGCGGTGGCATCCGGTTCGGCCCGCGCGGATGAGAATGACGGCCAGCTCGGCGGTGTCGTTGACGGTGTGATGTAAACCGTTGACGCTCCGCTGGGCGCCGCGCTGGAGCCCCGCGCTCCGTTTGGTGCGTCGATAGAGTGTCGCCCGTGACACTCATTGCTTGCCGTGTCCTGAAAGGGTGGCCGCCAGGCGGCATCCGTTTCTTGGCGCGTTAAACGCTCGCCGCTTCCTCCGCGTGGTGGCAGGCGACGACTCGGTCAGCGCCGTGGGGGAAAGTGCGGCGCTCGGGGTAGTCGACGCGACATTCATCGGTCGCGAGCCAGCAGCGCGGGTTGAACCGGCAGCCGCTCGGTGGGTTGAGCGGCGATGGCGGTTCGCCACCGAGCACGCGACGGCGGCCAAGCCGGCCACGGTCGGCGCGGTCGACGGTCGGTGATGCCGAAAGCAGGGCCTGGGTATATGGATGAGCCGGATTGTCGTACACCGTTGTTGTCTCACCGTTCTCGACGATCCGGCCGAGGTACATCACAGCGACCTGGTCTGCGATGTGCCGAACGACCGAGAGATCGTGCGCGATGAAGAGAATGGAGACGCCCAGCCGCTTCTGAAGGTCGCGGAGCAGGTTGATGACCTGGGCCTGCACCGAGACGTCGAGCGCAGAGACCGGTTCGTCACAGACGAGCACTTCGGGGTCGAGCGCAAGAGCGCGCGCGATGCCGATCCGCTGACGCTGGCCACCCGAGAACTGGTGGGGATATCGGCTCATCATCTGTGGTGAGAGGCCGACCATGTCGAGCAGCTCGGCGACACGGGCGCGGCGCTCTGCTGCTGACCCGGTCCGTGTCGCCGCGAGAGGCTCGGCGATGAGGTCGGCAACCGTCATCCGTGGGTCAAGCGACGTGTACGGGTCCTGGAAGATCATCTGCACGCCCTTGCGCAGGAGTCGGCGATCGCGCACGCGCCCGGCGGTGACATCCTCACCGTGGTACGACAACGTGCCGGAATCCGGGCGCTCGAGACCGACGAGCATCCGCGCGAGGGTCGACTTGCCGCAACCGGACTCGCCGACGATACCGAGGGTCTCCCCGGCGCGCAGGGTGATGCTCACCCGATCGACCGCGGAGACGGACTTGGGTTTGAGCTTGCTGCCGCTGGTGAAGGTGCGGACGAGGTCCCGAGCTTCGAGGACGACCTTTCCTTCGGTGCGGGTTGGGCCAAGAGTCAGGGGAGTGGTCATGAGATGGCTCCGGTGAGGACCTCGTGCGCCCGGTGGCATGCTGCCAGGCGGTCAGGCGCGACGAGTTCGAGTGGTGGGCGTTCTGTGCGGCAGATGTCGATGGCGAACTGGCAGCGTGTGTGGAAGGAGCATCCGGGTGGCACCTGGCCGGGGCTCGGCGGTGAGCCGGGAATCGTCAGCAATTCGCCGCCGCGCAGGCTGGCCTGAGGCACCGAACGCAGCAATGCGCGCGTGTATGGGTGCGCGGGGTTGGCGAGCACCGTATCGGCGTCGCCGCGTTCGACGATGCGTCCGGCGTACATCACGGCGAGGCGGTCGGCCACCTCGGTGACGACCCCGAGGTCGTGGGTGATCAGAAGGATGCCCATTCCCAGCTGAGACCTGAGGCCGTCGAGCAGCTCAAGAATCTGCGCCTGCACGGTGACGTCGAGTGCCGTCGTCGGTTCGTCGGCGATGAGAAACTCAGGTTCGAGGGCGATGGCCATTGCGATGAGGATGCGCTGGCGCATCCCACCCGAAAACTGGTGTGGGTAGTCGTTCACCCGGTTCTTCGGATCCGGGATGCCGACAAGTGCGAGTAAATCGACGGCCTGCGCGATAGCGTCCTTGCGTCTGGCACCCCGGTGCACCCGGAAGAGCTCGCCGATTTGATCACCGATTGACAACACGGGGTTGAGGGCGGACAGCGCGTCCTGCAGGACGAGGCTCATCCGTTCACCGCGGATGCGACGCCGTGCGTCAGCAGTCAGGGTAAGGAGGTCGGTGTCCCCGAGGGCGAGTTCGGCGGCCGTGACGGTCGTGTGCTCGTCAGTCAGTCCCATAAGTGCTCGCGCCGTGACGGACTTGCCCGAGCCGGATTCGCCGAGGAGCGCGACGACTTCTCCACGTCGAACGTCAAAGCTGACGTCGCGCACGGCGGGAATCGCGACGTCGCTACCGGTGAAGGTAACGGACAGCCCTGACACGCGCATGGCGGGCATGTTCTCAGAAGATCGTTCGGTGTTCACAAAAACATCCTTGCACGCATTCTGCGCCGATATGTTTCAAATCGGTAAACTTAACGCCGAAATTCTCTATTCGGTTTGACACCAGCACCGATCATCCGCGAGATTGTGTTGTATCGCGCCGCCGACGGCTGGTGCGCACCGCGCACGCGGTGACAGAACGACGAAGGAGACCACGCGTGCTTGAACCCGCAGAGCGCTACACCGGCTACACGGCATATGACTACCTCGAAGCAGGTAAGGACTATCGCGAATTTAAGTACTCCGAGCAGATCGGGCGGGTTCCCGCCTATGCCGGACTCGACCTCAGCGACGCCGAAGCAGAGCGCACAAGCCGCCTGCTCAGCCAGGAGACGGTTATCTCGCTGCACGACCACGTGCAGGTCTTCCCCGAAGACATGACCCAGCTGCGCGACCACATCCGTCAGGGTCGCGAACCAACGGGATACGAGGGCCTCTCCCGCTCGGGTCTGACCGCCGTGTTCGACAACGGTATGGACGGCACCTGCTGCATCTCGAGTGACGCAGGCTGGAAGTACCAGGACGTGCTCTTCGACCTCGGTGTGCGCATGGCGGACCTCGCTCACCAGGACTTCGTCATCAAGGGCGAGACCATCAAGGACATCGAGTACGCAGCAGAGACCGGCCGCATTGCGCACATCTTCGCGCTCGAGGCCGCAACGATGATCGAGACCGAGGTCGACCGGCTCGACGTTCTCTACGGGTTCGGCGTTCGTCAGATGGGAACCGCGTACTCCGAAGCCAACTCTCTTGGCTCGGGTCTCAAAGAACGGGGCGACGGCGGCCTGACCTACTTCGGCGAGCGCGCGGTCGAGCGGATGAACAAGCTCGGCATCGCAATCGACGTCTCTCACTCGGGTGACCGCACGTCGGTCGACGTCATCAAGGCATCCACCAAGCCTGTCTTCATCACCCACGCCGGTGCCCGCGCTGTCTGGCCGACCAACCGCATGAAGACCGACGAGACAATCGTCGAGTGTGCCAAGCGCGGCGGTGTTATCGGCCTCGAAGCCGCACCCCACACGACCCTCTCGCCCAAGCACCCGCGTCACTCACTCGACTCGGTCATGGACCACTTCGAGTACTGCGTCGAACTCGTCGGACTCGAGCACGTGAGCTTCGGCCCAGACACGCTGTTCGGCGACCACGTCGGCCTGCACGACGCCTTCAGCTCGAATCTCTCGCTCGGCCAGGCCCACGGCACCGTCGAGTACGAAAAGGTCGAGTACGTCGACGGCCTCGAGAACCCCGCCGAGGAGTTCTACAACATCATTGGCTGGCTCGTGAAGCACGGCTACTCCGACGATGAAATCCGCGCCGTCGTCGGCGGAAACACCCTGCGCGTCCTGAAAGAGGTATGGGTTTAATGTCACAGAAACGACTCGCGGCGGTAGGCATCGTCCTCACCGCCGGGCTCGCACTCAGTGCCTGTGCACCGAGTGCCCCCACCGAAGCCGAAGCGACGGCCGGCAGCGAAACGCTGACGATCGCCACGACGACTGATGTGGTGAACTACAACCCGCTCATCGGCAACAGCCGGAGCGACTACTGGATCACCAACCTCATGTACCCCCACTTGCTGTCGATCGCCAACGACGGTTCCAAGGAAGCACAGGTTGCGACCGACTGGGGTTACGTTGACGACACCACCGGGTTCTACGAAATTCGTGATGACCTCGAGTGGAGCGACGGCGAGAAGCTCACAGCCGAAGACGTCGCCTGGACGATGAACGCCGTAAAGAAGGACCAGCCATCCGGCACCTTCTACGGTCAGCTCGCGAACTTCGAGTCGGCCGAAGCGGTGTCTGACACCCGTGTCGAGATCACGCTCTCGACGAGCGACTCCTCGATCGTCGAGGAGATCGGCTTCTGGGGCAACGTCGTACCGCAGCACATCTTCGAGAAGGCGGACTCCGTCGCGAACTTCCCGAACGATGGATCTGACGGTGGCTGGGTCAGCGCAGGTCCGTACGTGCTCACCGATGTTCAGGTTGGCCAGAGCTACACGATGGAACGCGTGGAGGACTACCCACTCGTCGACGGCGGAACGCCGTACTCGGCGAAGGTTGTCTACCGGGTATTCCCGGACGTGAACACCGAGATCCTCGCGCTGCAGAGCGGCGAGGTCGACGTGATCGCGAACGCGCTGCCACCGGCGCAGGTCGAGACGCTCCGCAACACCCCTGGCATCGAGGTCGCTGAGTCCGTTGGACTCGGGTACGCGCACATGACGTACAACATGACCAAACCCGACCTGGCCAAGGTCGAGGTCCGTCAGGCGCTCGCCCACGCGGTCGACTACGAGACGATTCGTAAGGTCGTGCTCCAGGGCCAGGCCGTATCGACGGGCTCGAGCCCGCTCATGCCGGTGCTCGAGAAGTACTACGACGATTCGATCGAAGAGTATGAGTTCGACACCGACCTGTCGCGCGAACTGATGGAGAAGG
This sequence comes from Mycetocola sp., assembly GCA_045629445.1. Lineage (GTDB taxonomy): Bacteria > Actinomycetota > Actinomycetes > Actinomycetales > Microbacteriaceae > Mycetocola_A. Next base: position 7,109 of record JAZQRG010000134.1, read on the forward strand.
CGGGATACACCGCTGGTGCAGACGGGATGTTCCCGGTCAGCTTCCGGCTCATCTACTCGCTGCAGGACTCCGTCACGAGCCAGTGGGCAACACTGGTGAAGGACAGCGCTGCTGAAGCGGGAATCACCATCGAGCTGCAGGGAACAGAGCGCAACACCTACCTGGCTCAGACCAACGCTGGTGACTTCGACATCTACGCAGGCAACTTCGCCATCATGGACGACCCGGTCACCAACATGGCCCTGTCGTACCTGCCAGAAGGCGCGATCAACTACACCTACGTCGATGACCCCGAGCTCAACGAGCTCATCCTGACCGCCATGGCGACAACGGATGAGGACACCAAAATTGACCTCATGCGTCAGGCCGCGGTGATCGTGAACGAGAACGTGTACGACAACATCATGTACACGCAGAACCTCTACTTCGCCCACAGCGACAAGTGGACTGGCTTCGAGAGCAAGCCGAGTGAGTTGCTCTCGATCGTCAACCCCGTGTCGGTCGCAAGCGCTCACCTCAAGTAGAAAAGAGAGGGTCGCGCTGGTGTCTCTGTCCTCATTCATTGTTCGTCGCCTCGGGCGCGGAGTACTCACGATCTGGTTCGCCGTGACCGTGACATTCCTCCTGTTGCGCCTGCTGCCCGGTGACCCGGCGCTCGCCGTCGCGAGCCCGAACATGACGGAAGAGGCCCGCGCGGCCCTACTCGTTCAATACGGCCTGGATCAGCCCCTGTTCGTTCAATATGGGCTGTATCTCTGGCAACTGGTCCAGGGCAACCTCGGTGTGTCATTCACGCAGTCAATTCCTGTGCTTGACGTGCTGATGCAGAGGTTGCCCTGGACCCTCCTCCTCACCGGAACGGCCCTGATCATCACGGTGATCGTTGGGGTTCCTCTCGGTGTTCTCGCCGCGTCGAAACGCGGTACATTCGCTGACCGGGTGGTTCAGGTCATCGGCGTCACCGGCCAGTCACTCTTCGTCCCGAGCGTCGGAGTTCTCCTGCTCTACGTCTTCGGACTCGTGCTCGGCTGGTTCCCCATCGGCGGTGCGTACACCAACGGCACCTACGGGGGAGAGTGGTACTTGAGCGTGCTCAGCCATCTCGTTCTCCCGGCCATCTCGCTCGTGCTGATCCAGATTGGTTCCTACGTGCTCACGATGCGTTCGACGCTCATCGAAGCGTTGGGCGAGGATTACACGACACTCGCGCAGGCCAACGGTGTTCCGCCGCGCCGTGTGCTGTGGAAGCACGCGCTGCGCAATGCCCTTCTCCCGACGACAACGCTGATCGGGCTGCAGCTCGGGTTCCTCGTTGGGGGCGCTGTGCTCACCGAAACGGTGTTCGCGTATCCCGGCATCGGCCGCGGGATCTTCGAAGCGGTCACACAACTTGACTTCCCGGTACTCCAGGGAGCCTTCCTGATGCTGGCGATCACCGTCGTTGTCATCAACATGATCACCGACATCGTCTACGGACTCCTCGACCCCCGGGTGAAAACAGCATGAGCATAGACAAAGCAGTTGGCGTACCGGTGCCGGACATCGGCGCAGAGCCCGTCGCAACCGAGTCCGGCCGGGCCAGTGCCGCAACCTGGCGCGCTTTCCGAAAGGAGCCACTCGGCATCATCGCCGCCGTGGTGATGCTCGTGCTCCTCTTCGTCGCTGTCGCGGCACCGCTCCTCGCTCCATACCCGGCAAGCTACGGCACCGACGTGCTCAAGCCGCCGAGCGCCCAGAACTGGTTCGGCACCGACCCGCTCGGTCGTGACGTCTTCGGCGAGGTCATCTGGGGCACGCAGCAGAGCCTGCTCGTCGCCGTCGCCGCGAGTGTGATTGCAATAGCGGTCGGAACACTGGTCGCGGTGATCGGCGCGTACTTCCGCCGCCTGGACGGAGCGATCAGCGTCTTCGTCGACCTGATGCTCTCCCTTCCGGTCCTGCCGCTCATGATTCTCATCGCCGCTCTCGTTGGCCCGAGCACGACAACGATCATCCTCGTCGTCGCGGCCTTCTCCTGGCCCGAAGTTACGAGGCTCGTGCGCTCGCAAGCACTCACCGTCGTCAACCTGCCGTACATCGACGCCGCACGGCTCATGACCACGTCACCGTTCTGGATCATCACCAGGCACGTCATTCCCGCGGTGACACCGGTCATCGTCGTTTCGGTCGTCGTCACCGCGTCGCGCGCCGTGCTGTCGGCAGCCGGTCTCGCGTTCCTCGGCCTCGGCGACCCGACCACCTGGTCGTGGGGCCGCATCCTCTACGAAGCCCAGCAGTCCGGCGCCATGTCGAGCGCGTGGTGGCTGACGCTGTTCCCCTCGATCGCGATCTTCGCTCTCGTCCTCTCCGCGACTCTGCTCTCCATCGCATACAACGACGCCCGCAACCCCAAGTCGCGGCGCAGGTAAAGGAAGTCATGACCGAAACGACCACCGAACTCTTCAGCCAGCGGCTGGACGCCAGCTTCTTCGACGCTGTCCAGTCCAACGTCATCGATCGCATGCGCGAAGCGGGGCTCGACGCCGTCTTCACGGTCGACCCCGAAGACGTTGCGTACCTGACCGGTTTCTTCCACCACCCGTGTGAGCGCCCGGTCGCGGTCTGGCTTGAGGCGTCAGGCCGGTGTCTGCTTCTCGTTCCGGTGCTCGAACGCGACCACGCCGAATCCCAGAACGCTCGCGCCGAGATCCTCGACTATGCGGAGTTCCCGGGACTCGAAAGCCCATACGACGTGCTGGCTCGTCACATCGATCCTGCGGTTCGCCGGGTCGGGCACTCGACGACCATCACCTATGAGCGTCTGGCCGCGGCAACGGATGCCATGAGCCGCGTCACCCTAATTCCCACGGGCCTCATCATGGAGGCCAGGTACATCAAGCACCCGGGCGAGATCGCACTCCACCAGGAAGCGGCGCGGATCACCGACGCGATGATCGTCGCGGGAGTCGCGCTCATCTCCGAGGCCGTCGCCGACGGCTCGGAACTGCCAAGCGAGGCCGAACTGGCCGCGCACGTCGGCCGGGTAGGTACGGGCATGATGTACGCCGAGCACCGCGATGTCGTGGTCGTGTCGTTCATGGCTGGCGGCCTTGTGTATGCCGGGGCGAACAGCTCCCTGCCGCACGGACTGCCGTCAAGCTACCGGCTGGCACGGGGAGATACCTTCATGCTCTCGCTTGGCTGTGCTGTCGGCGGACGATTCGTTGAGGGGGAGCGGACCTTCGTGCTCGGTGAGCCAACCGATGAGCAGCGCCGATTCCATGACACCATCCGGGCTGCCCAACAGATGGGACTCGACACCATTCGACCAGGAGTCGAGTGCCGCGAGGCCAACGCCGCGTGCCTCGACGTTATTCGTGAAGCCGGGTTCGGCGACTACATTCTGCACCGCCAGGGTCACGGTATCGGGCTGGGGATGCACGAGGCGCCCTGGCTGGAGGCTGGAGACGCGACTGTCCTCGCCGAGGGAATGGTCGTCTCCAACGAACCTGGCATCTACGTGCCCGGTCACGCCGGCTACCGGATCAGCGACAGCATGCTCGTCACAGCGGACGGCGCGCGTCCGCTGACCAGTTATCCCCGCGGCCTCGCCGACTGCACGATTCCGTTCTAGCGGCCTGACGGCATCCGTCTCGCCGCTTTTTCACCGACAGAGAGAGAAAGAACCCATGAGCAACGACACAGTTTCGCCCGAGTTCGCCCGCGCGACCACCGAGGCCCAGATGGTCGAGATCAACGGCAACAAGCTCGCCGTGGAGGTACTCGGCCCCGAGGGTGCTCCGGTCATCATCGCCCACCACGGTGCGCCGGGGCTTGGCTCGCGCGCGGAGCCGCGGGCAAGCTTTGGTCGGCTTGCCGATGAATACCGCGTCGTCGTCTTCGACGCGCGGGGTTCGGGCCAGAGCGAGGGTGCCGGGCCGTACACGCACGAACAGTGGGCCGCAGACATCGAGGGTCTTCGCGAGTGGATTGGCGCGGAGAAGATCGTGATGGCCGGTGGCTCATACGGTGGCTTCATGGCAATGGAATACGCCATCCGTTACCCCGACCGGGTCGCAGCGCTCGTGTTGCGTGACACCGCAGCAGACAACAGCCACAGCGAGCTGGCCCGGGAGAACGCCCTGGCCACCGACCGGGTCACGATCGACATGGAGAAATTCGACCGCATCGACTTCGGCCAGGTGCGCGACAACGACGACCTCCGCGACTGCTGGCGGGAAATCCTCCCGCTGTACGACTTCGACTACGACCCTGCCGCTGTCGAACGGAAGGTCGAAGCGACGCCGTACCGCTATGAAGCGCACAACTTCGCGTTCGCGCACAACCTGCCCGGGTGGGACATCAAGGCCGAGCTGGTCAAGATCACGGCACCGACACTGATCACCGTTGGCCGCACCGACTGGATAACGCCAGTATCGTGTAGCGAGACCATTGACAGTCTCATCCCCGACTCCACCCTCGTCATCTTCGAGAAGTCGGGCCACTCACCCCAGATCGAGGAAGCAGAGGCATGGACGACTCACGTGCGGAACTTCCTGCACCGGGTCTTCCCGGCGACGCCCGCCTCGTGAATGCGAAGCTGCTGGATGAACTGAGCGATCTCGACAGACGTATCATCGTTGCCCTTCAGCATGATGGGCGCGCCAGCTGGCGGGCCATAGCGGAGATGGTCGACGGAACCGTGCCGACGGTGACCCGCAGGGGACAGCACCTGCTGTCGTCTGGCGTGATGAAAATCGTGGTGATGCCCGCACTCGGAAGCAGCGGACCGGTCGACACGTTCCTGGTGCGCATCAACTGCGCACCTGGCACCCAGCTGCAGGTCGCAGAGGAACTCATGAGCAACCGCGACGTGCGGTTTCTCACCCTCGTCACCGGCGGATACGACGTCATCGCCGAACTGGTTGTGCACGGCGGCGCCGCGCACTATCCCCAGCTCATCCAGCAGCTTCAGTCGATCAGGGGCGTCGAACGCTGGCGCAGCGACCTGATCATGCACATCTACAAGGTCAGCTTCGACTGGAGCCGACAGCTGTTCGACCGCACCATGCACCTCCCGGCGCAACCGGTCGAGGCTCACGCCGCCGGCGCCTGGAAAAAGTGCGAGCCTGACCACTTCGACGAGCAGGACCGCAAGATCCTCGACTTCCTCAAGCAGGACGGCCGGATGGCGTTCAAGGCCGTCGCCGACGGTCTCGGAATGAACGAGTCGAGCGTGCGCAGACGGTTCGAACGTCTTCGCTCGAACGGGTGCGTTGACACGCTCGCGCTTGTGCCGGCATCCGCCCTGGGAATGGGCGCAGAGACGCTGCTCACCGTCGACGTCGACCCGGAGAAGCTCGAGTCGGTGGCCCAGGAGCTCGCAACCTACCCCGCCGTGCGATATGTCGCGGCGACGCTCGACCGGAACTCGTTGTTCTGCGAGGTCATCACGGCGTCAACGGATGATCTGTACCAGTTCATGACCTCGACGGTGTCTCCGCTCGACGGCGTGCGCGGTTGGACGGCGGCGATGGAACTGCTGGTGCTGAAGCGCGGTTTTGTCGAGACACCGTGGTGGCGGGCGCAGGTCGGCAAGTAGGGCGACGCGTCTTCGTGCCGTCGCGCTGCTGCGATGGCGGCCGACAGGCGGCATCCGTTTCTAGAGCAACGACCAGGCGACGATGAGCCCGTTGTAGGTGACGTGCGCGATGATGGCGGCGCCGAGTCGGCCCGTGGTTGCCGCGAGAATGCCCGTGCCGATGCCGACGACCAGGGTCGAGATGCCGACGACAGCCATCTCGATGCCACCGTTGGTTTGCAGCATGTGCACGGCAGCGAAGATGAGGGCGGTCACGAGAATCGCAATCACGACCGGAGTGTGAGCGGGTGTCTCCCGCGGTTCATTGCGGTTCGTGGCTGCCCGCACCAGCGCCCGTAGCATGAGCCCGCGGAAGAACAGCTCCTCGATGAGGGGCGCCGCGAGCACGGGGGCGAGGATGGTGACGATGAGCCACCATGCGTCGTAGACGACCTCGCCGAAGGTCGGCCCGCCGCTCGCAACCCGGCCGTAGAGGAGGATCTCGATCAGGGTCGTCGCCGCGCGCATCATGCCGCCGACAACGAGGCCGAAGAACAGGTCGATCCACTGAAAACGGAGGCCGAAGTCGCGAGCGAGCGACCGCCGGCCGCGGAGGTAGGATGCCGCGAATACGGCTCCGAGGAGCGGAACCCACGCGGCGAGGTAGCTGAGCGCTGTGCGCAGTTCCGGCGATGCGGGCCAGCCACGAAGCGCCGCCCAGCCCACAGCCCAGACGAGGGCGACCGCGATCAGTACCCCCGCGGCGGCGTCGCTGAGTCCCCATCGAACCTGTCGGTCGACCGTTGGCGGGGAGGTGGCCGTGCTCATATCTCAAACATAGAGGTCGCGCCGGGTCGTCGCGTCGGCTTGATTTTGCGCCACAAACCGGTTTCAGCCGGCGGTCGGGGCGGCGCGACCCTCGATCTCGGCGGTCAGCCGGTCGATGCGACCGAGCACGAGGTCGAGTTGCTGCACCGTTTCCCACAACTCCGGATGCTGTTGGCGCACGTCGTCGAGCGACTCGCCTCTCCTGGTGAGCGAGCCCAGATCGAAATTCATGTTGGTGCGTGCGCCAGCGACGGCGGCCCGGAGGGCACCGCAGGCAACGGCGACGTCGGCGACGAGGGCGGGATTGCCGTGGCGTGCCAGCCACTCGAGGTCGCCCACGGCGTCCGCGCCCTGGCGCCCAAGGTCGGCCGAGGATTCCGCAGCCTCAACGGACGCCTCACGGATGGCCTCCTCGCGGCCTTCGCCCGGTTCCACGCGGAACGCACGGCCGAACGCCTTCGACGCGGCGGCATCCTCGTCGGCCAGCAGCAACGCGGTCTCGCGGCCGGTCGCTGCGCGGTGTTTGACGCCATCGAGCTCTGACTGCAGTGCGTCGTCGACCTCCGTGTAGCCCGCGACCATGGAGGTGAGCGCATATGCCATGGCGAGCATGACACCCGAGGCGGCGCCCCCGCCGGGCGAGCCGGTGGAGCGGGCGAGTGCATCGGTCCAGTCGTTGAGAGTGGAGGAGCGGGCAGAGACCTGTGCGGAGTCATCCATGGGTCAAGTCTGGTGCCTGTCGGCACGTTGTACAGCGCTCGGGTGTGCAGCGTCCGGCCGCTGGGAGCATTTTGCGCGCATTGAACGACCGCGCGATCGTTCAGTGTGCGCAAATGTACCCGAGGCGTGCGGTTAGGAGCACTTTGCGCGCACTGAAACAAGCGGAGCACCGCTGATTGCGCACAGGGCGCCCAAGACACGTCGGGCGAACATGTGCCGCGCTCGGCGGAACAGCGCGAGCGCGACGGGCAGAATGAGGGCATGAAGACTGCTGCTGTCTGGAGCATGATCGATGACGAGCGCGCGTCCCTCGCCGACCAACTCGGGTCTGTGCCCGACGAGCAGTGGGACACGCCGTCGCTGTGCTCAGAGCTGTCGGTGCGGGAGGTCCTTGCTCACCTCACGGTGAGTGGGGCCTTGTCCGGTCCGCGGTGGTTTGCCGGTGTGGTTCGTGCCCGCTTCGATTTTGACAAGCAGGTCGACCAGCGGCTCCGGGAGCAACTCGGTTCCTCGTCGGCCGAGACGCTTGAGCGGTTTCGGCGAACGATTGGTAGTCGCGTGTCCCCGCCGTTGCCCAAGCTCGCTTTACTCGGTGAGGTCGTCGTTCACGGTCAAGACATCCGGCGTCCAGTGGGGCTGCGGCACGACCATTCGATGGAGGTGCTTGACGCCGTCGCGAACTACTACGCCGGAAGCGATATGGTCGTGCTCGCGCGCAGCCGGGTGCGTGGATTCCGGCTCGAGGCAAACGATGGCAGGTTCGCGACGGGTGAAGGGCCGCTCGTGCGCGGTTCCACGCTTGCGCTCATCATGGCGATGACCGGACGCCGTGAGTTTCACGCCGAACTCAGCGGCCCGGGATTGGCGTTGTTCACGGCACAGGTTTAGGCCAACAGCTGCGGTGGTGGGCGCGCGCGCCGCCCTACTCGCCGACGATGTGCACGTCGACCCCGGCAGCGCGAATCGCCGCAACGGCATCTGCGTCAGCCGAGGCATCCGTCACCAGCAGGTTGATGTCGGTGATGGGGGAGACCTCGGCAAGAGCGAGCCGGCCCACCTTCGAGCCGTCGGCGACGACGATCGCAAACTGAGCATTGTGAATCATCGCGTTGTTCGTGCGCGCTTCGGTTTCGTTGTGCGTCGTCACGCCACCGGATGCCGAGATTCCGTCGGCCCCGAGGATGGCAGTCCCGACATTCATGGCGTTGAACGTACGCTCGGCGAGCACACCGACGAGCTCGAGTGACTCCGCGCGGAGCGTGCCTCCGGTCATCACCACGCTCAGCTGGGGATAGGTCGTGATGAGCCCCGCGATGGTCAGCGAGTTTGTGACGATGGTGAGTTCGCGGTGATTGGAGAGCGCGTGCGCAACGGCTGACGTCGTCGAACCGCCACAGAGCGCGACGGCGTGGCGCCCGCCATTGGGAATGAGGCCTGCAACGTGCGCGGCGATCGCGCGCTTGGCCTCGTGAAACTTCGAGTCGCGAAGAGTGACGGGAAGCTCGGGCCGAGATTCGATGGCGGCAGCCCCACCATGGGTGCGCAGCAAGAGCCGCTGGGCTTCGAGCTCGGCCAGATCGCGCCGTGCTGTCGCGGCTGAGACATCGAGCGCCTCAGCCAGGTCGCTCAAACTAATCGTTCCGCGCTCTGCCACGACCTCCAGTATGGCGAGCATGCGCTCCGATCGCTTGCCGGAAGCCGCGCGAAGCCGCGGCGTTCCTGTCCAGGGCAGTGTCACGGGATCCTCCGGCGGGTTGATGAGCGATCAGTAGGGATGCTCACTTTAGCTAATTTTCGCTCAATCGGTTGCACGATTCGCGCAAAGCGGGCCAGACTCTCCGCATGCCTCGTATAGTTTTCATCGGCGCGGGAAGCGTCGTCTTCACCCGCCAGCTCCTCAATGACCTGTTGCGTTTCGACGATCTGCCGACGCTCAACATCGTGCTGCACGACATCGACGCCGAGCGGCTGGCCGTCGCCGAGGGCACAGCCCGCCAGGTCGCCCGTCGACGCGGCAGGGCACTCGACCTCGAGGTCACGGAGGACCGCCGCGCGGCGCTCGCCGGTGCTGACTTCGTCATCAACATGATCCAGGTCGGCGGCATTGCCGCAACAAAGGTTGACCTCGAGATCCCGGCGCGGCACGGGCTGCTCCAGACCATCGGCGACACGACGGGCGTCGGCGGGGTGTTCCGCGCGCTCCGCACCTTCCCGGTTCTCAGTGGCATCGCCCGCGACATGCAGGACCTGTGCCCCGACGCCTGGTTCCTCAATTACACGAACCCGATGGCGATGAACGTCTGGTGGATGTCTGTTGTCGCCCCAGAGATCAAAACTCTCGGCCTCTGCCACAGCGTCTACTGGACGGTGAATGACCTCTGCGACCTCGTCGGCGTTCCCCTTGAGGAGACGCACTACCGGGCAGCAGGAGTGAACCACCAGTCCTGGCTCTATGAATGGTCGCATGACGATGAAGACCTCTATCCACGGCTGCGGGCGCTCATTGAGTCCGACCCCGAATTGCAGCGCCGCGTTCGCGCCGAAATCTTCCGGCGCATCGGCTTCTACCCGACCGAGACGAGTGAGCACTCCTCCGAGTACCTGTCGTGGTTTCTCCGCGATCCGGCGCAGATCGAATACTTCCGGATCGAACCGCTGCAGTACATCGGCATCAGCGAGGAGAACGTCGCTGAGTTCCGTGCCGCGCGGGAAGCGCTCGATTCCGGCGCCGACCTCGAACTCGATGACGGAGCGGCCGAGTACGCCCCGCAGGTGATCCACTCGATCCTCACCGGCACGGAGCGCGTCATCCACGTCAACGTCGTGAACACGGGCCTCATCGACAACCTGCCTCAAGGCGCCGTCGTCGAGGTGCCGGCCATAGCCAACGCTGACGGAGTGCATCCGGTCGCCGTCGGAGCGATCGCTGAGCAGGGCGCAGCACTCAACCGCACCTACCTGTCGGTTGCGGCGTTGGCTGTTGAAGCAGCGCGCACCGGTGACCCCGAGCGTGTGCGTCAAGCGGTGCTTCTCGACCCCAACGCCTCCTCGACGCTCACGCCGGCTCAGATCTGGACGCTGTGCGACGAGCGCACCGCGGCACAGTCCCAATACCTGCCTCGCCAGCACGGCGGCACGCTCGCGCATGACCTGACGCCCGTCGGGGCGTAACTCACCCCGTCGGTCGGAGCCGGCAGCCTCCTTCCTCGGTTGACCCGAGGAAGGAGGCGTTTGGCGCGCCCAGAACACGCCGAAACCTTCCTGTAACAATCAATCACTCAAGTTGATTAACTCAGACATTTTTCTTGTCAGGTGAGCACTTCTCCCCGAGACTGTGTGACAACCCAACGACGGGCCGAGGACGTTCCCTGCCTCGCTCGACGGAATGCCCCTTCGACCATCGGACTCCCATGACGATCACCCAGCTCGAGATCTTCAGCCAGCCCGCCGTGTGGCGTGACGCCCTCGCCAGGGTGGATGAGGCCAGCGACATCCTCTGCCGGCCCGGAGAGAACGTGCTCGTCCTCGGGTGCGGCACGTCGGCGTACGTCGCCGAGTCGTTTGCTGCGCTGCGCGAGCAGGGCGGTTGGGGACGAACGGATGCCGCATACGCGTCCGAACCGCGGGCGTGGCGGGACTACGACGCGGTTATCGCCCTGAGCCGCTCCGGTACAACAACCGAAGTGCTCGACGCCCTGCGCGAAGTGCCCGCGGGCGTTCACCGCATCGCGGTCACGGGAGTCTCGGACTCCCCGATCGCCGAACTCGCTGACACGGTGCTTGGCCTCGATTTCGCGGATGAGCGATCCGTCGTCCAGACCCGGTTCCCGACCAGCTTCCTCCTCCTCGCCAGGGCCGCTCTCGGGTATGACGTCTCCGGCGTTGCCGATCAGGCCGCGGCTGCACTGAGGGCCCCTCTGCCGGTCAGCATTGAAGGAAAAAGCCACTTCGTGTACCTCGGCAGCGGCTGGACGTACGGCCTCGCCCAGGAAGCCGCCCTCAAGATCCGCGAGGCTGCACAGGCCTGGTCGGAGTCGTATCCCGTTCTCGACTTCCGTCACGGTCCTCTCGCCGTCGCGAGCGAGGCATCCGTCGTCTGGATCTTCAGCGACACGGATCCGGCGCTCGTCGAGCAGATCGAGGCGACCGGCGCTTCGGTCGTCACCTCCGTCGCCGACCCACTTGTTGAACTTGTTCAGGCCCAGCGACTGGCCGTTGCGCTCGCCGAGTCACGCGGCCTCAATCCCGACGCACCCCGCCATCTCACCCGCTCAATCGTGCTCACCTGAGCTGCCCCGCTCGTAACCCCGAACGCCAACCCCACCAGGAACAGAGGACACCATGAGGATCGGACGCCACACACGCACTGCCCGAAGAATCGGGCGAGTCTCCGCAATATTCGGCACCGTCGCGATTCTGATCGGGGTGACAGCCTGCGGCGGATCCCCGCAGGGCGCAACGACGCTCGATGAGGATGCTGACGTCACTCTCACGATGTGGAGCGGACAGACCGACGACGCCCAGAAGATCCTGGAGTCACTGGCCAAGGAGTTCGAAGAGGAACACCCCAACGTCACCATCGATCTGTCACCCGGTGCATCGTCAACCGAAGACCTGTTGCAGAAGCTCTCCGCCGGATTCGCCGGCGGATCGTACCCCGACATCTCCTACGCCTTCGGGTCGTGGGCGAGCCAACTGGAACGCTCGAACCGTACCCTCGACATCACCGAGCAGGTCGCCGAGGCCGACGTCGACTGGGAGGACTTCTCCGACGCCGCGCGCAAGACCGTGCAGCCGACGGGAGACAAGACGATCGGGTTTCCCGCCATCGTCGACAACATCTCACTGATCTACAACAAGACCGTGTTCGACGCTGCCGGTGTCGCGTACCCCACGGCCGACTGGTCGTGGGAGGACTTCCGTGCTGCCGCTGCTGAATTGACGGATGCCGCGACGAACACCTACGGATACGCCTACTCGGTCTCCGGTTCGGAAGAGACAACGTGGCAGTTCTGGCCGCACCTGTGGCAGCGCGGCGGCGCGATCCTCAGTGAGGATGAGAAGACCGCTGAGTTCGCGTCGGACGCTGGCGTTGACGCGCTCACCTTTTTGCAGGGCATGGCGGTCGATGACAAGAGCGTCTACCTCGACCAGACCGACACGAAGTTCGCGCAGCTCTTCGCAACCGACCGGATCGCGATGATGACCTCGGGCCCGTGGCAGCTGTACGACCTCAACACCGCCGGCACGAACTACGGCGTGACCGTTCTGCCGGGAACCGACGGCGACCACACCACGGTGTCGGGACCAGACATCTGGGCACTGTTTGACCACAAGGACAAGAACCGCGAGTACTGGGCGTTCGAGTTCACCAAGTGGCTCACCTCGGCAGAACAGGATGAGCGCTGGAACGTCGAGGTCGGCAACCTCCCGATCCGGGCGTCGTCAGCGGATTCTGAGGCGTTCGCCGCCCAGGTTGAGAACTATCCCGGACTCGACATCATGGCCGAGAACAACGCCAACGCGAAGCAGGCACGACCCACCGTTCCCGGTTACGTTGGCCTGTCCGAAGCAATCGCGGATGCCATCGCCAAGGTGCTTCAGGGGCAGGGCGAACCGCAGGCCGCTCTTGAGGACGCGGCGGAGCGCGCAAACTCCGCACTGAGCGAAGAGTAATAGTGACGGCGTCCGTGTCTACCGGCAAGGACAGTCGCAGGCGCGCCGGGAAAACCGGCGCGTCTGGCCTGACCTTCGCGGTGCCGTCAGCCCAGCGCCAACAGGCGCAGCGGAAGGAGGCCCGTCGGCGCAACCTCGACGGCTGGACCTTTGTCGGCCCAGCGACCCTCATCATTCTCGGGTTGTCGATCTTCCCGGCGGTGTGGGCATTCGTGCTGTCCCTGCAGAAGTGGGACGGTTTCAGTGACCCCCAGTTTGTCGGCACCACGAACTACCAGCGGCTCGTCAGCGACGATCAGTTCTTCGACGCGATCACTCACACCGGGCTCTACACGATCCTCTTCGTGCCGATGTCGGTACTCGGTGGGCTGTTCCTCGCGGTGGCACTGAACCGGAACATCCGTTTCATCGGGCTGTACCGAACTGCCATCTTCGTGCCGTTCGTGGCATCCGCCGCAGCAACGGGCATCCTCTCCACCTACCTGTTCAATCCGCAGTACGGCATCGTCAACAACGTGCTCCGGATGCTCGGGCTGCCGCAGCAGGGCTGGCTCGAAGACCCGGCCCAGGCCATGATCGTCATCGCGATCATGTCGCTCTGGGGGCAAGCCGCATTCACAACGGTGATCTACCTCGCGGCTCTGCAGGACATCCCGCCCGAGCTACTCGAAGCGGCACGCATCGACGGTGCCAGTCGGTGGCAGGCGTTCTGGCAGGTGGTCTGGCCGCAGCTCGCTCCGGTGAGTGTGTTCGTCGCTATCTGGCAGGTCATCGGTGCGATCCAGCTCTTCGACCTGGTCTATACGACAACGAGGGGCGGACCGCTCGACGCGACCAAAACCATCGTGTACTTCCTCTGGGAGCGCGCCTTCCGCGGGCTCGAGTTCGGCTACGGCTCGGCCGTCGCATACGCCCTCTTTGCCCTCACACTCGTGATTACCCTGTTCGTCGTCTGGTATTCCAGGCGTCGCAACCTGGAGGCCTTCTGATGAGCACGTCCCTGTTGAACCCGGCGGTAGAGCTTGCGACGCCGAGGAAGCGGCGGCGCGGGTTCAGTGGCTGGCACTTCTTCCTCGCCCCGGTCGCGCTGCTGTTTCTGCTGCCGTTCGCGCAGATGTTCCTCGCGGCGCTCTCTCCCGCGAAAGAGCTCGTCAGCTTCCCTCCACCGCTCATCCCGTCGCGACTGACTCTCGAGGGGTTTGCCGGCCTGTTCGCCGACTCCAACATTCTGTTGTGGCTCGGCAACACGGTGATCGTCTCGAGCGCTGCGATTCTGTCGCACATCGTCCTGTGCTCCCTGGCCGGGTACGGCTTCGCCAGGATGAAGTTCGCCGGCCGCGGCCTTGGCTTTTTCCTGATCCTCGGCACGATCATGATCCCGACCCAGCTTCTGATGATCCCGACCTACATCCTGTTCGCGCGGCTCGGGCTCATCGACGGTCTCGGTGCGGCGATCGTGCCGTGGCTGGCATCCGCTTTCGGGATCTTCCTGATGCGCCAGTTCTTTCTCTCGCTTCCGGCAGAGCTCGAAGAGGCAGCGACCATCGACGGCTGCAGCAAATGGCAGGTGTTCTTCCGGGTGGTTCTCCCGCTCGCGAAGCCGGCGATCGCGACCCTCGCGATCTTCACCCTCCTCAGCTCGTGGAACGACCTGGTCTGGCCCCTCATCGCGATCAACAACGAGAACGCCTTTACGCTGCAGCTCGGCATCGCCAACTTCCAGGGCACCCGCCGCACCCAGTGGGACCTCCTCATGGCGGGCAACGTCATCGCGACGCTGCCGCTGATCCTGTTCTTCCTGATCGCCCAGCGCCAGTTCATCGCGACGATGTCGTTCTCGGGAATGAAAGGTTGAACGTGGGCGAACGGATGCCGTCGGCCGGCGACGACAGGACGGGGCGGGTTGGCGTCCTGGTCGTCGGCGACGCCAATCCCGGCCTGGGGCTTCGGGGCGATGTCGTTCCCCGGTTCGGCCAGGCCGAACAGCTGCTCGACGCGGCGGACCTCGTGATGGGTGGCAGCGCCACGATCGCGGCGTGCGGGCTGGCTCGGCTCGGGGTCTCGACCGCTGTGGCCGCTGTGGTCGGCGACGGTGTGTTCGGCCTGTTCACGGTCGGCCTCCTCCGCGATGCCGGGCTCGACGTGTCGGCCATCCGGGTGGATCCGGTTACACCGACCGGGCTGAGCATCATCCTCTCGAGTGCGTCCGATCGTTCGATCCTCACACTGCCGGGCACCATTCCCACGCTGAACGCTGCCGATGTCGATGCGGCGGTTGCGCGTCTCCGTCCCCGCCACGTCCACGTGGCATCCTTCTTCCTCCAGCCGGGTCTCGCCGCTGAGCTGCCCGCGTTGCTCGTGCGAATCCGGGCGACGGGGGCGACGGTCAGTCTCGACACCAACTGGGATCCGGCCGAGCGGTGGGAGGGTCTCGACGAAGTGCTTCCCCTCGTCGATGTGCTGCTGCCCAACACCGAGGAAGTGCTCGCGATCGCCGGCGCATTACCCGGCGTCGAGGCGGGGCCCGGTGACAACGTCGCCAGCGCCGCCCGTCGGATCGCCGCGTTCGGCCCGATCGTGGTCGTGAAGTCGGGCAAGGCAGGCGGGCGATCGTTCCCGCCGGACGGCAGCGAGTTCGCCGCGCCCGGCCTCACCCTCGACGTCGTCGACACGACCGGGGCTGGCGACAGTTTCGACGCGGGCTATCTCGCGGCGTCGCTCGCCGGAGTAGCCGACGAAACCGAGCGGGTGCGCTGGGCCGCTGTCGCCGGATCGCTCTCCA
>JAZQRG010000135.1:0-3216 GCA_045629445.1 Mycetocola sp.
GGGCGTTTGTGTATTGCTGCCCCCATCTACGATGCACACGGCCGTATCGTGGCATCTATCTCTGTGTCGGGGCGTCTGACCGTAATGCGTGAGCAAGACATGGATTCTCTCACCGAGCATCTGATCGAGGCTGCCGACCGAATTAGCGTTGGGTTGGGCATGATCTCAGCGGTCGCGCATTGACAGGTCAGGGCGCGGCCAACGACTAGCCCGGCGAGTTGTGGCGACTTGGCGTTACGCGCGCGACCGGCCGCGTGCCATCGCGCGCCGTTTGAGGATCCCGAGAACGATGAGCAGCACGCCGACGCCAGTGAAGAGTGCGGCACCAATGACGGTGCCCGCCTGCCACGCGGCATCCGCTGGCGCATTTCCTTCAACCGGGGTATTCGCACCCTCCAGTGCATAGCGGCCGACCAGAAACAGCCCAATGGCCAGGAGGACGGCGCCGAGGATGATGCGGCGCTTACTCGTTGATGGTGTCTGAGAGTTGTTGCTTGCCATGCATTCCACGGTACGAAAAGCGGGCGGCGCCATCCCACGGGTTGACATGTCGCGGGTCACGTGGCATTCCGTTCAGGAATTGCTCTGCGTGAAAGCGGGCCGAGCCGGGCACGAAACACACTGTTTACATTCTGCAGACTGAAAACTGTTGACAGTTTGGGCGCGAGCCGGTTCACTGGTCAAAACCGCTTCGACGAAGAAGGAAGACCTTATGAGCAACAGTGTCGGCGTCCCCGCAAAGGACGACACCCAGAAAATTTCCCCCCGCGTTATCGTCGCGGGAGCCGTTGGTTCGATCGTCGAGTACTTCGACTTCGCGGTCTACGGATACGTCGCCACCATCCTCTCGGTGCAGTTCTTCGCGAGCGGAGACCCGATCACGGCGTTGCTCGCCACCCTCGCCACCTTCGCTGTCGCGTTCGTGCTGCGTCCGGTTGGCGCGCTGCTCTTCGGCCACTTCGGTGACCGGTTCGGCCGCAAGAACGCCCTCGCCGCCACGATCATCCTCATGGCGATCGCCAGCGGCCTGATCGGTGTTCTCCCCAACTACGCCGCGATGGGCATCGGCGCGACGCTGCTGCTCGTGCTCGCCCGCTCCATGCAGGGCCTCGCCGCCGGTGGTGAACTCGGTGGAGCCGCCTCGTTCGTGGCCGAGAAGTCGCCCAACGCCAAGCGCGGACTGCTCACGTCGACAACGCAGATGGGCGCGCTCGCCGGCTCACTCCTGGCATCCGTCACCGTCGGATTCCTGAACCTCGTCCTCGGCGCTGAAGCCATGGGTGAGTGGGGCTGGCGCATTCCGTTCCTCATCGCCATCCCGATCGGCCTCTTCGGCATGTGGGTGCGCAACGGCCTCGAGGAGAGCGAAGAGTTCAAGGCGGCGAAGGATGCTGTCGCGACGGTCAAGCAGGCACCGGTCAAGATCATGTTCACCCGGTACCCGAAAGCCCTCGTGCGCGTCGTCGCCCTGTCGATCCTGCTGTTCTCGGCCTACTACGTCGCCTACGTCTACGTGAACATCCACATGCAGACCGTGCTGAACTTCGACGCGAACTTCACCTACATGTCGACCACGCTGACGCTGCTCGTCTCGGTCATCGCCATGCCGATGTTCGGCGCCCTCTCCGACAAGATTGGCCGCAAACCGGTCTTCGTCGGCGCGAGCATCGCCGCGCTCATCCTCGCCGTGCCAGCATTCCTCCTGTTCGAACAGGGCGGAGCGATCGCCGTGATCGCCCACATCATCCTCGGCCTCGTCGACTCCGCACTCATGGGCGTCGCGCTCTCGATCTTCGCCGAGATGTTCCCGACCGAGATCCGCTACACCGGCATCGCATTCGGCTTCAGCGTCGGCGCAGCACTCGCCGGCGGTACCGCACCGTACATCTGCACCTGGCTCGTCGACGTGACGGGCAACCCGCTCGCTCCGGCGTTCTTCCTCATCGTCACGGCGGTGATTACTCTGATCCCGGCACTCCGCCTCACCGAAACCAAGGGCATCTCACTGGGGGACGTCAAATGAGCACTCCATCCGAACCAACCGGCGGCATCATCCGACGCGAGTCGACGGTCTCACGCCAGACCGAAGCGATCCTCCGCGACATGGTGCTCAACGGCACCCTTGCCCCGGGCGAGCGGCTCAACGAGGTCACTCTCGCTGACGGGCTCGGCGTCAGTCGCGGCCCGCTCCGCGAGGCGATCCAGAAGCTCGCCGGTGAGGGGCTGCTACAGCTCAAGAGCCACCGAGGCGCCTTCGTGCGCAAGTACGAACCGCGCGAGATCATCGAGACCTACGAAATGCGCATCGCACTCGAGCTCTACGCTGTGCGCCTCGTGATCGAACGCGCCAGCGACGACGACCTCGCCGCGCTCGGCCTGCTGCTCGCCGAGAGCTCTGCCGCGACCGATGCGGCGCCGTCCGACCGCGTTGAGCCGGCATCCGGCCCCTACGTCGCCGAACTGGGCTTCCACCAGCGCATGGTGAGCCTGTCCGACAACTCGACGATCGCCGCCGCGTCGCTCGAGGTCAACCACCGGCTCTACCTCGCGCTCACCCACACCGAACGCAGCCAGACCCGCCGCGAGCACGCGGGGAGCGAGCACCGCGAGGTGCTCGCCGCCATCTGCCGTCGCGACGAGGAGGCCGCACTCCCACTGCTCGAACACCACCTCGAGATGTCACTGCAGAACACCCTCGCCGTCCTCGGCCTCGAGGCGCTCGACGACCGGCCGCGGTCGCAGAGCCTGCAGCGCACCGACCGCAGCGATGCGGGCACCACAGAAACAGGAGCATGACCATGTCGACCACTTTTGACCTTTGCCTGCGGGGCGGCCGGGCGATGCTTCCCGGCATCGGACTGACGGATGCCGACATCTACGTTCGCGACGGAAAGATCGCGGCCAGCGGCTCGGCCGAAGCGCCGATGGATGCCGACGAGGTCGTCGACGTCACCGGCAAGTGGATCTTCCCCGGCGTCATCGACGCGCACGTGCCCCCGGGGCAGGACATCTCGGCACCGAAAACCGTCGACGACGCCGAGAAGGAAACGGCATCGGCCGCCGCCGGGGGAGTGACGACCATGATCGCCTACCTGATGAGCCCGAAGCCGTATGAAGAGGTCTTCCCCGGCGCCCGCGCCGTGATGGAGGCTCACGCCCACACCGACTTCGGCTTCCACTTCTGCGTCGTCACCCCTGACCAGGTCACCAACATGC